>DASQHH010000556.1:0-3744 GCA_035632195.1 Vicinamibacterales bacterium | reverse complement strand
TGAGAACTTCGCCTTCGGCGGGTTGCCCTGCTGCGTCGGGTTGCCGTTGACGCCGGCGTACTGCAGACCGCCGATGACCTGGCGCGCGGCGGTGCCGCCCGTCGGATCGACCGTGGACGGAATCGTGACGCCCAGCGGGCTGGCGGAGGCGCGATCGAAGCCCACCGTGAAGTTGTTGTTCGTTTCCTGGATGCCGGTCTCGTGCTCGATCCGGAGTCCGTAGTTGAACGTGAACTTCGAGCTCACGCGCCAGTCGTCCTGCAGATAGCCGCTGAAGTAGTTCGTGTAGATGTCCAGCGGGGTCGTCAGCGTCATGTTGTCGCTCAGCGAACCGCTGCTCTGCTGGTCGCCGCTCGGATAGCCGAGCAGGAACGTGGCGAACGCATTGCCGTCGGTCGCGCTGCCGTTGTTCGTCCCGCTGGCCGACGTGAACTCACGGCCGAAACCCAGGCACGATGCCGAGCAGCCCGGGTTCAACAGGTTCACGCCGATACGCCGGAAGTCGCCGCCCAGCTTGAACGTATGCGTGCCCACGAATCGCGAATACGCCGCGCTGGCGCTGTACGACTTGTAGGTGCGGTACGACGGGTTGATAGCGCCGAGAATCTGGCTGCCGTAGAAGCCGCCCGCGTAACCCTGCAGGTAGACCTGCGGAAACTTGTTCACGCCCGTCTGCCCAAGTTGGTTGAGGAACGTGTTGTTGAACCCGAGCGTCGAGGCATCGAACGGAATCGACATCGTGCTGTTGTCGATGAACCGCGTCAGGCCGAACCGCAGCGCGAGGACAGAGTTGTCACTCGGGATCCACGTGTTGTTGAGCGACAGAATCTGCGGCCGGCGCTGCAGAATGTAATCGGCCGGATCGGCGAACCGGTTCGGATCGTTCAGCCCGATGTAGTAGAAGTTCGAGCACGGCTCGTTCGTGTGGTTGTACAGGTAGAAACCGGTCAGGCTCACCTTGTCGGTGAACTTGTGCTCGATCTTGCCCGTGTACTCCTGCTGGAAGTAGTCGTCGATCTGCGCCGTCGCGTTGTAGTTCGCGGAACCGTTGTCCACGTTGATCTGCGGCATCGGTAGGTATTTGAGCATCGCCACGGCGACGGGGTTGAACATCGACGATGGGATCTGGTTGTTCGAGAACGCCACGTGCGTGAGTGGGTTGTAGATCTGGATCGCCTTGCCGCCGGCGGTTGTCTGCGAGAAGTCGCCGTTGCGCTCGGCCTGCGTCGGGAGCAGCAGCGAACCGTTGCGCGTCGAGATGTCGTGGTACTCCTCGGTCGCGAACCAGAAGAACGTCTTGTCCTTCACGATCGGTCCGCCGAAGCCGCCGCCGCCCAGGTAGTAGACGGTGTCCGGCTTCGCGTTCTTGGTCACGCACAACGGATCGGTCGACGATCCGCACTGTTCGAGGGCCTTCTGGCCGAAGTAGTTGTTCGCCGCGCCCCAGACGGGACGCGTCTGGAAGAACGCGGACCCGCGGAACTGATTCGAGCCCGACTTCAGCGTCGTGTTGAATACGCCGCCGCCCGTCCGGCCCATCTCCGCGTCGTACGTGTGCACTTGCACCTTCACGTCCTCGAGGGCCTCGATCGTCGGGTTGGCCACCGCGCGGTTCGTGATGTCGGTGACGGCGACGCCGTCAAGAACGTAGTTGTTGCCGCGGCGCGTGCCGCCGCCGAGCGACAGCAGCGACGCGTTCGTCTGGTCCTGCTGCCGGTTGAACTGCGCGTCGCCGGAGGGGATGACCGTCGGGATGGTCGTTCCAACGAGGAACGCCGAACGTCCCGCGCTCGGCAGCGTTTCGAGCGCTGCGGCGTCGAGCACCGTGCCGGTCGACGCGTTCGACGTTTCGATCAGCGGCGCGGCGCCGGTGACCGTCACGTTCTCCTCGATCGCGCCCACTTCCATCGTCAGGTCGAGGGTGATGAACGTCTGCGTGCCGACGCGCAGGCCGGGACGGTCGATCGTCTTGTAGCCCTGCAGCGAAGTCTTGAGGTCGTAGCTTCCGGGCTCGAGAGCGGCGAAGTTGTACTCGCCCCGCTCATTGGTGACCGTCGTGCGCTTGATGTTGGTGGCCTCGTTCATCAGCGTCACTTCGACGCCGGGAACGACACCGCCCGAGTCCTTGACGGCGCCGCGAATGCCGCCCTGAAAGCCCTGCCCGAATGCAGCGGCCGAAATGCCGACTGCCAGCAACGCTCCGAGTATGAGCGCAGCCCGGTTTCTCATAGCTCCCCTCCGAGGTAAGTGGACGGACCGGATAATACGGATCTGAGATGGGGCCGATTCTAGGCTGAGTTGCGACGGGAGTGTGACAAAAAAAAGACCCGCCCTCGAAAAGGGCGGGCCTCCGGCGCCAACTAAATGGATCGAGCTATTCGCCGCTTTTCTTGGATTCGAACTTGATGCCCTTGAGCATCATGGCGTCTTTGCCCATTTCCGTCGTTCCGGCCGGGAACTTGTTCTGGGCGAGCATGAACGCCAGGACGTCCGCATTCTGCTGAGCCGACAGGCTTCCGGGGGCATTCTGCGGCATCGACACCCGGATCCTCTCGAACAGGTCGCCCAGGCTCAGGCCGTTCCAGTCCGACTGGAAGTCGCCGCCGACCAGCGGCGGCGCCATTTCGCCGCCCGTCAGCTCGGGGCCGTGGCACGACGCGCACGCATCCGAATAGAGCTGCTTGCCGCGGTCCGCCTGCTCCTGCGTGTAGACGCCGTCCCAGACGGACTTCGTCATCTCCTGCGCCCGGACGGAGGGACGGAGCATCAGAACGGTGACGAAGGGAATGATTGCGATGGCAACGTATCTCAATTTCATGGCGTTAATTGTACCCCGTCCCTACTGCTGTGTCGTCGGCCGGATCTCGGTCGGCGGCAGCGCGAACGCGAGGTATTCGCCCGAGTAGTTGCCGCCGCTGATCGCGACGATGAAGTATTGGCGGCCGTCGGGACCCTTGTAGGTCATCGGCGAGCCGCTCTGCGGCGCCGGCATCCAGACGGCGCCGACTTCCTTGCCCGTCTGTTTGTCGTACGCGCGCAGCATCGCTCCGCGCGGGTGGTCCGGCGTCGGCGTCACCTGCGGGTCGCCGAGGACGACGAGCGTCTTCGTGACGACGAGGCCGACGCTGCCCTGCTGACCCGTCTTCGGGATGTTCATCCCCGCGAGCGCCGGGCTGTTGCGGACCGCGTCCGGCGTGTCGCCGTGCGGCACCTGCCACTTGATCTCGCCCTTGTCGAGATCGATCGCGTTCAGCACGCCGTACGGCGGCTTGAGCAGCGGGAGTCCCTGGACCGTGAGTCCGCCGCCGCCACCCTGCGGAGGCGCCTGCTGGGCGCCGCGGCCAGCCGCGGCCGCGCGTTCGGCTTCGGCCTGACGCTGCACGGCGCCGCCGCGCTGCGGAGAATCCGCGGCGCTGCCGAAGCCCGGGCCTTCACGTTCGACGAACGGCTGCCCCGCGGTCCCCGCGACGTACTTGATGTCGGAGAATCCGGGAGGCGGTTCGACAAGACCGATCGGCGCGATGCCGGCGTTAGCCGCCTGCGCGTAAACGATGTGATTGTCGGGATCGCCGCCGGCGCCCGGCCAGTTGGTGCCGCCGCCGGTCGTGCCGATCGTCAGCGCCGCGAGCGGACCTTCGACCTTGCTGACCGTCCCCGGCAGGAACATCGGCCCGAGGCGATACCGCGACACGACCCGGCGCGCTTCGGCGTTCAGTTCTGGCGTGAAGTCGATGAGGTCGTCGA
>DASQHH010000555.1:0-6357 GCA_035632195.1 Vicinamibacterales bacterium | reverse complement strand
ACGCACCATCGGCCGGCCGTTGAAGTCCGCGGTCCACGTGCCGTCGAACGGTTGAGCGGCGGACTGGGAAACCAGGGAAACGACGCCAAGAGCCATGAGGACAGTGCGCATACTCGATTTGACGCCCAGCGCCGCGCCGCGGTCTTGAACCCCGCTAAGATCAGTCCCTCCATGCCACAGCCCTGGACCGAGTGCGTGCCGCGCCTGGCAGGACGCCTGACGACGCTGCGCGAGGTGGCGGCGTCCGACGTGGACACGCTGCTGACGCTGTTCTCCCAGCCGTTGGTGACCGCCTTCATGGCGCCGCCGCCGCCCACGCCCGCCAAGTTCGCCGGCTTTGTCGCCTGGTCGCACGACGAGCGGCGCAACGGCCGTGGTCTCTGTTTCGGCGTCGTCCCGCAGGGGATGGAGGCGGCGGTCGGCATCCTGCAGATCCGGTCGCTCGATCCGGCGATGTCCAGCGCCGAATGGGGCTTCGTCATGGGGCCGCAGTTCTGGTCGAGCGGCATCTTCGTGGACGCGGCCTGCGCGCTCGTGGACTTCGCGTTCTCGTCGCTCCGCGTCGGCCGCCTCGAGGCGCACGTCGCGACGAAGAACGCGCGCGCGCATGCGGCCATCCGGAAGCTGGGCGCGCGGTCCGAGCGGACAATCCCGTCGGAGGCGCCTACCGGTGTCACCCGCGATCCGGAAGTGCTGTGGGCCCTGAGCGCCGACGATTGGCGGAACCGTCCGCGCGAGACACGCCCGCCCGACGCCGACGAGCGGCGGCAGCTTCAGCGGTCGGTGGAGGCAGCGGCGCGCGTGCTGCGAGGCGGCGACCTGCCGAAGACGATAGAGCCGTATCCGCTGTTCATGTTCGATAGACGCAGGAAGCGTTAAAGGTCGGTTCGAATCGCCCAGAGATCCGGGAACAGCGGGCGACCGACGGTCTCGCGCAGATAGGCGGCGCCGGCCGATCCGCCGGTGCCTTGCCGGCTCCCGATCGTCCGCTCCACCATCTTGACGTGGCGATAGCGCCACTCCTGCACGCCTTCGTCCAGATCGACGAAGCGCTCGCACAGCTCCGCGTTCTTCGGATCGCCGCGGTACACGCGGATGAGGATCCGCTGAATCTCGGGCGACGGCTCGATCGCCGCGGTCACGTCCCGCGCGAGGTGCGCGTCCGGCACCTCGTACCGCTCGCGCGCCAGGTACCGGAGGAACGCGTCCCAGACAGTCGGAGCGCCGTAGCGCTGCTCGAGTGCCGCCAGCGCGCGGCTGCCGGCGGCAAAACGCCGGAGGGCGGATTCCGACTTCACGCCGAGCACGAATTCGATCTGGCGGAACTGGTCCGACTGGAAGCCGCTTGCCGCGTCGAGCCGATCGCGGAAGCTGAGGAACTCGAGCGGCGTCATCGTTTCGAGAATGTCGAGCTGCGAGACCATCACCTTGAGGATCGTCAGAATCCGCTTCAGCGTGTGCTGGGAGCGGTGCGGTTCGTCCGCTTCGAGGAGGCGCACGACGCGATCGAGCTCGTGGAGCAGCTCCTTGAACCAGAGCTCGTAGACCTGGTGGATGATGATGAACAGCGTCTCGTCGTGTTCCGGTCCTCGCGAACGCGGCTGCTGCAGCAACAGGAGATCGTCGATCCGGAGATAGCTCTGATAGGTGGCGGCGGCGCGGGTGTCTTCGGCCATGCGGCCGATTATCCAGCTTAATCAAGGTTGGGCTTCGAGATGGCGGACAATAGGCGCGGGCGCACACAGTGTTCGGCGGCGCTTCCAATCGCCGCGCTTCTCTCACTGATGGCGTTCGCAAGCAAGGTGGACGCATGTACGTGCATGTCGGCCGGGCCGCCGTGTCAAGCCGCCTTCCAGGTCGATGCTGTTTTCGTCGGCACCGTGCGATCGATTTCGTCGAGCGAAGTGACGACGGACTGTTCGCCGTACTCTCGACGAATGCGCCTCGTGGGGTTTGTTCTCGATCGCGCGCGCCGCGGCGTGCAGGCTGCCCGTGCGCGACGGTCTGAGCCATGCGGTGTCAGCGTTCACCGACCTACGTGACGACCCGAATCATCGACAGGCACGCGCAACCGCGGTTTCGTTCGTGGCGGCCACGACCATGGCGCCCGTGCGCCTCGTGCTCACACCGCCGCTCGATCGATAGCTTCACCATCGTCCGGCGGCCTTCCTCATTCGCCGATGTGCGGGCTTGTCACGGCACGCGTGCGTGATTACACTGTAATCACATGACTGCCAGGACGCGCATCGTGCAAATCGGCAATTCTCGCGGCGTGCGGGTGCCGAAGGCGCTGCTCGAGCACGCGGACCTTCCCGACGAAGTCGAGCTCCAGGCCGAGCGCGGCCGGTTGATCGTTCGCGCAGCGCGGGGGCCGCGCGCGGGATGGGCCGCGGCCGCGCGGACCATGCGTGACCGCAACGAAGACCGGGTACTCGACGGGACGGTGGCGAACCGCTTCGACGATCGGGAGTGGAAATGGCGGTAGCCCGGCCGGGAATCGTTCGCGGCGACGTTCATCTGGTTCGTCTCGACCCAACACAGGGAAGCGAGATTCGAAAAACGCGGCCGTGCGTGGTCGTTTCACCCGACGAGCTCAACGAACACCTCCGGACCGTCATCGTCGTACCGATGACGACCGCCGGCCATGCCTATCCGTGGCGCATTGCCTGCCGGTTTCAGAATCGCTCGGGATTCGTTGCCATCGATCAGCTTCGCACGGTGGACAGTGAGCGACTCGTAAGCGACTTGGTCGGCTCGCGCCTGGCACCACGAGCGAAGTGCTCGAGACGCTGCAGGAGATGTTCGCGGACTAGGCCAATCCTTCGCGCAGCGCCCGCGCGCAGTCGGCGAGCGCGTCGTTCGCGCTGTCGAGCACCCGTCCCATCGTGATGAAGCCGTGGATCATGTCGGAGTAGTTCCGGTACTCGGTCCGCACCCCCTCGCGCGTCAGGCGATCCGCGTAGGCCTTGCCTTCGTCCACCAGCGGGTCGTAGCCGGCTGTCATCACGTAGGCGGGCGGCAGCCCGGCCAGGCGATCAGCGAGCAGCGGCGACGCGCGCCAGTGGAGGCGGTCGCCTTCGCGCGGCAGGTAGTGTCCGCGGAAGTAGAGCATCGCCTGTTTTGTCAGGAGATACCCGGCGCCGTTGCGCTCGATCGACGGGAATCCCATCTGTTGATCGGTCGCGGGATAAATGAGGAGCTGGAAGGCGAGGCGCGGTCCGCCCGCGTCGCGGGCGAGAAGCGAGACGACCGCTGCGAGGTTGCCGCCGGCGCTGTCGCCGCCGACCGCGATCCGCGTCGCGTCGATGCCGAGGGCGTCATTTACTCCGGGGGCCCCTACCCCCCGGACCGCATTGCCAGCCGCCCATTGCACCGCGGCAAGGCAGTCGTCTACCGCGGCGGGGAACGGCGACTCGGGCGCTTTGCGGTACTCCACAGAAAGAACGTTGCAGTTCGCGCCGTTCGCCAGCGTGCGGCACACGACATCGTGTGTGTCGAGGTCGCCGATCACCCACCCGCCGCCATGGAAGTAGAGGAGCGCGGGCAGCATCCGATCGCGCGCGGAGCCTTTCGGCCGGTAATGGCGCACCGGCACCGGTCCGGCAGGGCCGGGCGCCAGGCGCAGCAGCACGGATTCGACAGCGGGTGGATCCGGCGTCAGCGGCGCGCGCGAGTCGCGGTACAGGCGGCGGGCGACCGCGGGCGGTACTTCGTAATACAACGGCAGCGGCGAGCGCGATGCGCGATCGAGCAGCGCGGCGACTTGTGGATGCAGGCTCATGCCGCGGCGCATTCTCCCACAACGAGCCCGTCGCAGCCTCCATCCAGTTCGTTAGAATGCCGCCATGCGACACGTGCATCTGACGTCGTTCCTCGCGGCCTCGGTCGCCGCCGCCGCGCTCGTCTCCTCGAAGCCCGTCCTGACGGCGGCCGCCGCCGTTCCCGAGATTCTCGTCCTCTCCAACCGCGCGGACCTCATTTCCGGCGGCGACGCGCTCGTCGAGATCAAGTGGCCCTCCTCCGCCAGCGCGGCGTCAGCGACGGTCGCGCTCAACGACTCGGACGTCACATCGTCGTTCGCGAAGCGGGCGAACGGGCGCTATATGGGGCTCGTCACGGGACTGAAGAACGGTGCCAACGTGCTCACCGCGCGCATCGGGAAATCGGCCGCGCGGATCACCATCACCAATCATCCGATTGGCGGTCCGGTGTTCTCCGGCGCGCAGCTGCAGCCGTGGGTGTGCGCGACGCAAACGGCGAAGCAGGTCACCATCACGGGCAATCCGGGCAGCACGCCGCCCGCGGCGACCGTGACGACGAAGGTGAGCGGGCTCGGGAGCGATCCGGTAGACGATCAGTGCAACGCGGCGACGGTCTATACCTATTACTACCGCAAGGCGGACGCACCCGCGACGTGCACGTTCGGCGTGACGGGTGCGAACGCATGCTATACGCCGTACGACCCGAAGGCGATGCCCGCGGACGCGGAGATTGCGAGCCTCACCAACGACCGCGGCCGAACGGTGAAGGACATGATTCGCGTCGAGCGCGGCGCGATCGACCGGACGATCTACTCGCTGGTGACGCTGTTCGATCCGCGCGACACCGTGGCGCCGTGGACGCCGCCGAAGGGCTGGAACGGAAAACTGGTCTGGCAGTTCGGCGCCAGCGCGTCGCACAGCCGGTTCCAGACCGGTCCCGCGCGCAGCCTCTTCGACTCCTCCGGCGGCATCGGTCTCCGGCAGGGCTTCATGGTGGCCACGTCGTCGCTGACCGACCACGGCACGAACTCCAACGACGTCCTCGGCGCCGAGACGATGATGATGGTGAAGGAGCTGATCGCGGAGCGGTACGGACCGATCCGCTACACGATCGGCGACGGCTGCTCGGGCGGATCGATCAAACAGGCGGCGCTCGCATCCGCGTATCCGGGCCTGCTGGACGGCATCCAGCCGTCGTGCACGTATGCCGACGCGCTGACGCCGTTCATCGAGATCCCCGACTGCGCCAACCTGCACGCGCATTACTACAAGGACGCCGCCCCCGGCCAGTCGCTGAGGCCGGACCAGCGCAACGCGATCGACGGCCACGCCAACGCCGGTTTCTGCGCCGTGTGGATCGCGTCGTTCCTGCCGGCGATGGATCCCGCGCGCGCGCAGAACTGCGCGTTCCCGGCGAACTTCCCGCTGGTCTTCGGCAAGGACAATTCCAGGGGCATCCGCTGCACGGCGGTCGATCATCTCGCCAGCGCCCTTGGCACGTTCACCGCCCCTGACGGCATCGCGCGCGTCGCCACCATCGTGGACAACGTGGGCGTGCAGTACGGCCTGAATGCGCTGCGCGACAGTATCATTTCCGCCGAGGAATTCGTGGCGCTGAACGAAGGCGCCGGCGGCTACGACAACGATCTCGTCTGGCACCCGGAGCGGTCGAAGGCGAACGCGGCGGCGCTGGCGATTCACTACCGCACCGGCCTCGTGAGCGACGGACGGCAGCTCGCGAAGGTGCCGATCATCGACCTGCGCGGCAATCAGAATCCGAACGGCGACATCCACGCGAACTGGCGGCCGTATTCCGTGCGCGATCGTCTCGATCGCGACGCCGGCGGCCACGGCAACCAGGTGATCTGGAAGTTCAACTCTGCGGGCGGCGCGGCGGCGCCCGGCGCGGCGCTGCAGCGGAAAGCATTTCAGACGCTGGACACGTGGCTGGCGGCGATCGAGTCGGACAAGAGCCCTAAGACGATCGAGCAGAAGGTGCTCGCCGACAAGCCCGCGGCGGCCGTCGATTTCTGCCTCGCGACGACCGGCGCCAGCGAGGCGGACCTCGGCGCGACCGTCGGCCTGGACGACTCCGCGTGTCCGGTGAAGGAGCAGTCATCGCCGCGGCAGGTGGCCGGCGGCCCGCGCGCGGAGAACGTCTATAAATGCCAGCTGAAGCCGCTGAACTTCGGCGACGCGGACTATGGCGGCGCGCAGTTCACCGCGGAGCAGAAGGCGCGGATGAAAACGGTGTTCGGCGGGGGCGTCTGCGACTGGAGCAAGCCGGGCGTCGGTCAGCAGCCGGCCATGCCGTGGACGACGTTCGAGGCCGGGCCGGGAGGGAAGCCGCTCGGCCCGGCGCCGGTGTCGACGGCGGCCCGGTAATCGGTTACTGACGATACGTCCTGCTGACGTTGTTCCGGCCGTTCGTCACCGTAAACGAGCCGTTGCCGGCCGCGTCGACCCGGATCCAGTGTCCCTTGCAGTCCGCGGACGCCTCGGTGTTCGCGATCAGGTCGTCGCTGGTGTTGTGCGCCGCGTCGGTCGCGAGCGCCAGGTGCGACTGCCACAGCCCCTCGAGCTTCGGAATCTTCTG
>DASQHH010000554.1:0-2907 GCA_035632195.1 Vicinamibacterales bacterium | reverse complement strand
TACGGCAATCCGTGGGCAGGATGGACGGTCGTGACGCGGTCCCATTTCGGCGGCCGCGGCTACGTCCCGCGATTCGCCGTCGCGCCGCGCCAGCTGCCGGCGCAGACGCCGTTTGTCGTCCAGTCGACGCCGCCCACCGCGGTGCCTCGAACGAACACGTTCTCGTCCGTGTCCTCGGGCAGCGTGGCCGTGCCGCGCGGCGCGCCGACACAGACCTCCGTTCCAGCGGCACCACAGAGCGTCGCAACGCCGTCCGGGCAGGCGACCGCGGCGAAACCGGGCGTCCAGCGCGGCGAGCGCCGGGCGCAGGACGCTCAGCCGAATCCGGCACACCCTGGCGACGATCCGGCGTACGCGCCGCACTACGCGCCGCCTCCGGCGCAGGCGCCGCATCAGAGCCGGGCCGAACCGAAAGACGCCGAGAAAGCGGCGCCGCCGCAAAGAGCCGCGCCGCCGCCTCAGAAAGCGCCGCCGGCGTCCAAGCCAGCCGAGCGAGAGAAGCCGTCTGAAAACGGCAAGGCCCGCGGCCGCGGCGGCCGGTAGCCATCAGCCATGAAACCGATCGTCCTCAAAGTCGCCAAGAGCGCCGGCGTCATCATCCTGTTTCTCCTCGTCGGCATCGCCGGCATTCTGAGCGGCGTGATGTTCGCGTACGGGGGCGACCTCCCTCAGGTCGCGACGCTCGACGACTACTCGCCGAGCACCATCACGCGCGTGCTGGCGGCCAACGGCCAGGTCATCGGCGAGTTCGCGACGCAGCGGCGCGTCGTCGTCAGCTACGACGAGATCAATCCGGTCCTCCGCCAGGCGATCATCGCGACCGAGGACGCCGACTTCGACAAGCACGTCGGCCTGAACTTCTGGCGCATCTTCGCGGCGGCGGCCATCGACGTCATCGCGCGTCGCCCCGAGCAGGGCGCGAGCACGCTGACGCAGCAGGTCGCACGCAATCTCGATCAGTTCGGCCTCACGAAGCAGAAGCGCCTCGAGCGAAAAGTGCGCGAGATGATCCTCGCCCTGGAGATCGAGAAGCGCTACACGAAGAAGGAAATCTTCACCATCTACTGCAACCAGATGTACCTGGGGCACGGCGCATATGGCGTCGAGTCCGCGTCGCAGCTGTACTTCCAGAAGACGAACAAGCAGTTGAATCTCGAGGAAGCGGCGCTCATCGCCGGGATCTTCCAGACGCCCGAGCGCCAGAGTCCGTTCGTCGACATGAAGCGCGCGACGCAGCGGCGCAACGTCGTCCTGCAGCGGATGGCGGACGAGCACTACATCACCCAGTCGCTCGCCGACACAGCGAAGGCGAAGCCGATCGTCACGCGCGGCCAGCCGAACGCCCCGCCAGGCATCGCCCCGTATTTCGTCGAAGAGGTCAGAAAGCACCTCGAGAAGGATTACGGCGCGAAGGCTCTGTACGAAAAGGGCCTGACGGTGACGACGACGCTCGACACGGCGCTGCAGAATCTGGCGAACGACGTCATCGAACGCGGACTGCGCGCCTACGACAAGCGCCACGGCTGGCGGCGTCCCTCGCGCACCGTCGCGGACGAGAAAAAAACAGTCGACTCGTTCAAGGACGAGCGGTGGACGCGGCCGATCGGCGCCGGCGACATCGTTCCCGCCGTCGTCGTCACGGCGCCCAGGGCGGGGGCCGCGCGCGTGCGCATCGGCAAGTACCACGCCGACCTGCCCCGCGAATCGTACGCATGGGCCCTGAACTCCAAGCGCACCTCACCCGCCGATCTGTTCAGCCCCGGCGACGTCGTCGACGTCGCGGTGACCAGAGTCGACGAGGGAACAGCGACGATCGCAGGCACGCTCGAGCAGACGCCGCTCGCTGAAGCGGCGCTGCTGGCCATCGACAACAAGACCGGGCAAATCAAGGCGATGGTCGGCGGACTGAGCTACGGCCGCAGCAAGTTCAACCGCGCCGTCCAGGCGTACCGCCAGCTCGGATCGACGTTCAAGCCGATCGTCTACACGGCGGCGATCGATCGCGGCTACACACCGGCAACGATCATCATCGACCAGCCGGTCACGTACCCGTCGGGCAACGGACAGATTTACAGTCCGCACAACTACGACCACAAGTTCCTGGGTCCGATCACACTGCGCTACGCACTCGAGGAGTCGCGGAACATCCCGGCGATCAAGATGATGGATACGCTGGGGCCCAAGAACGTGCTCGACTACGCGAAGCGCTTCGGCTTCGAGGAAGACTTCCCCCCGTATCTGCCGATTGCGCTCGGCGCGGGCGACGCGACGCTCCTGGACATCACGAGCGCGTACACAACGTTCCCGAATCAGGGCGTCCGCGTGAAGCCGTACTTCGTGGCGGCCGTGAAGGACCGCGACGGCAACCTGCTCGAGGAGAACCGCGGCGAGCCGACCGACGTCATCCGCGCCGACACGGCCTACGTGATGACGAACCTGCTGCGCGGCGTCCTGACAGCCCGCGGCACCGGCGCGCGTGCGGCGAGCCTCGCCGCCACCTGGCCGCTCGCGGGCAAGACCGGCACCGTGGACGAAAACACGGACGCGTGGTTCGTCGGGTTCGATCCGGACATTACCGTCGGCGTGTGGATTGGCTACGACGACAAGCGGAAGTCACTCGGCACGGCGGAGCAGGGTTCGTTCGCGGCGCTGCCGATGTGGATCGACTTCATGAAGAACTACATCGACAGCCGGCCGGACAAGGACGACCCGCCCGACTTCGAGGCGCCGGGTAATATCGTCTTCCTGGCGGTGAATCAGGCGACGGGCGCCGTCCTGCCGGCCGAGACGCCCGGCGCGATCCACGAAGCGTTCATCTCAGGCACGCAGCCGGCTAGCAGCGCGTTCCCCCGTTAGCCGCCGATCTGCACGAGCGCGATCTTGTTGACGCCGCTCTCCGCCATCACG
>DASQHH010000553.1:0-2261 GCA_035632195.1 Vicinamibacterales bacterium | reverse complement strand
GCGAGCTACTCGTCGTCCTGCGCGGCCGGCGGCTATGCCATCGACCTCGCGGACCTCGTGCTGGCTCCGGCCGGCTCGAGCCAGGGCTTCGTGAGCCCCGACCTCAAGTCGAACGGCGTCATCAAGTCGGGCTACACCGTGACGCTGGCAAAGGACGGCTCCGCGGGCGTGACCGACATCAGCAGCCCGGCGTCGACCTGCAACGCGTCGAAGGGGCAGCCGGCCAGCTCGTACTTCGCGCATGCCGACCCCGTCACGGCGGGCGGCACCGGCACGCGCTACTTCGCGACGGATACCCGCGGCACGCTGTTCTTCTCGACGGCGGCGACCGTGGCGAACCCGATCCCGGCGGCCACCTCGGTCGTTCAGTAGTCGTAACGATGTAGCTTTCAGCCGTCAGCTTTCAGCTGTCAGCGAAGACATGGTTTCTTTGCGGGCAGCCGTCAGCTGACGGCCGATAGCTGACAGCTTCAGAGATCACCCATGCGCCGCACACAAGGCTTCGCACTGATCGATTTGATCTTCGTCTGCGGGATCATCGGCCAGCTGGCGAGCATTGCGCTCCCGCAGCTGGCGATGGCCAAGAATGCCGCCGGTGCGGCGTCCGCCGTCGGCTCCATGCGCGCTCTGAGCAGCGCCCAGCTTACGTTTGCATTGACCTGCGGCGGCGGGTTCTACGCGCCGAAGCTCACGACGCTCGCAACGCCGCCGCCAACGTCGGTTGAAGGCTACGTGGGCGGCGGTCTGGGCGACGCCGACACGGTTGAAAAGAGCGGCTACACGATTCGCATGACCGGCACGGCGTATCCCGGCGCACCGCCGTCCTGCAACGGCGTCCCCGGGGGCGAAGCGGCGCAGGCGTTCGTCGCGACTGCCGATCCCACGGATCCCATCAATACGCGGTTCTTCGCGGTCAATGCCAACAACGCCATCTACGAACACAACGCCACGTTGTGGGGCGTGATGCCCGAGACCGGCGACCCGCCCGTCGGCAACCCGCTCGTCCGGTAGGCCGGGTCCCTTCGAACGCGGCGGCGGTCGGCCTCTACTCTTCCACGAATCTCTTCAGCCGCCCCAGCCGGTCATCCCACTGCGCAGCGATCGCGCCGAGATATCGCTCGGCGTCGGAGAGCCGCTGCTGGTGGATCTGCCAGACGCTCTCGCGGCCTTTCCGCGACCCGCGGACGACGCCGGCCCGTTTCATCACGCGCAGATGCTTCGAAATCGCCTGCCGGGTGATCCCGAAGCCGTCCGTCAGACGGGCAATCGACAACGGGCCTTCGCGGCACAGGCGCGCGACGAGGCGAAGGCGCGTTTCGTCTCCGAGCGCAGCGAACACGGCAGCCGACGTCCGTGATGGAGCGACCTGCTGGCTACGCATGGGCGGCCAGGTGCTTGTCGATCAGCGTCATCTGCAGCGTCCATCCGCCCTCGTTGGCCGTGAACGCCTTGGCGCGCCGCTCGAGCGGGATGCGGTCGAACCCGCTCTCGGTCACGGTCAGCTTCGTGCCGCCCGGCGCATCCTCGAGCTCGAACACGATCAGCGTCGTCGGCTCGGACGAGTAGTCGACGCCTCTATCAATCGCGTAGGGATGCCACCGGAACGAGAACAGCCGCTCCGGCTCGACGCGATCGACGACGATGTCGAACGTCAGCCCCTCGTAGGGCTTCTGATGCTTCGCGACTTCGGCGTCCGCTCGCGTCGGCGTGATCGTGCCGCGAAGCGCCGCGCCCGGCTCGAACGGGCGGTCGAAGCGGACGCCGAACCACTCGCCGAACTCGCCGGAATCGCTGATGGCGCGCCACACCCGCGCGCGCGGGGCCGGCAGCGTGACGGTCTTCTGAATCCGGTCGGACATATGCAACCTCTCGGTTGCATAGTGTAGCAGCGGCCGAAAAGGTATGCAACCCTGCGGTTGCCTGTCGACAGCGCCCTCAGCGGACGCTGAACACGAGCTCGATGACCACGAACACCGGCACCGGTTCCCCGTGAAACATGCCCGGCCGGAATCGCCACTGCCGCGCCGCTTCGAGCGCTTGCGCGTCGAGACCGAGATACGGGTCGAGCGAGCGCACTACCCGCGCGTCGGTGACCGTGCCGTCGACGCCGACCACGGCGCGGACCCAGACGCTGCCCTGCAGCCGTGCTCGCATGGCGTCGGACGTGTACGCAGGCTTCACTTCGCGGATCAGAGTCGGCTCGGTCACGCCGGCGCCCGGCAGGCGTGGACCGCCACCGGTGTTGCCGCCGGAACCGTCGC
>DASQHH010000552.1:0-15004 GCA_035632195.1 Vicinamibacterales bacterium | reverse complement strand
TTTGGCCTTGAAAGGGCCACGTCCTGGGCCTCTGGACGATGGGGACGCGCTGAGAGAAACCCCATGATAACACGCGACTTGCAGGCGTCCTCGCGCCTCGGCTTCACCGTCGCGGTCGATCGCCCATCGAGTCTCGAACGGATCGCGGACGACGCCATACCGCGGCGAACGGTGCGTCGTCCGCAACGACACGAGCACCTCGTCGCCCACCGCTAAATCGGCGAAGACCCGATCCGCTTCGGCCGCGTTCGCGGCGCCGATCACCATCGAAATTCCGCGTGGCGTTCCGGACGCTGCAGGCCTGTCCATCGGACGTCGAAAACGCCGAGAATTGTAGGCCACCATGAAACAGATCTTCATCACCGCTCGCGGCGGACCCGACACCTTGCGCGTGCGAGAGGCGCCGGACCCGCAGCCCGCATCGAACGAGCTGCGCATCCGCGTCAAGGCCGCCGGCGTCAACTTCGCGGACATCCTCGCTCGCCAGGGCCGCTATCCCGATGCGCCGAAGATTCCGTGCGTCGTGGGCTACGAGGTCTCGGGAGTCGTCGATGCCGCCGGAGTCGGCGCCCTTGGGGACTGGGTCGGCAAACCCGCGCTCGCGCTGACGCATTTCGGCGGATACGCGGACACCGTCGTCGTTCCCCAGACCCACGTCGTCGAGAAACCTTCGAGCCTCACGCACGAGCAAGGCGCGGCGCTTCTGGTCAACTATCTGACCGCCTGGCAGTTGCTCGTCGTGATGGGCGCGCTGCACGCCGGTGAAACGGTGCTGATTCACAATGCCGGTGGAGGGGTGGGGCTCGCGGCCATCGACATCGCGCGCCATGTCGGGGCGACCATTTACGGCACTGCGAGTCCGGCCAAACACGCGTTTTTGAAGGAGCGCGGCGCGCACGAGACCATCGACTATGCCGGCCGCGATTGGCTGCCGGAGGTGATGCATCTGACCGGCGGACGCGGCGTCGAGCTGATTCTCGATCCGCTGGGCGGCAGCCACTGGAAGAAGAGCTATCGCGCGCTGCGCCACACGGGCCGTCTCGGCATGTTCGGCGCCTCGACGTCGACGAATTCCCGGCTGCCGGGCGCGCTGGCGCTGCTCACGATCGGTCTCGGCATGCCGTGGTTCAACCCGGTTGCGCTGATGAATCAGAATCGAGGCGCGTTCGGCGTGAACCTCGGCCATCTCTGGCACGAAGTAGAGATGATTCGCGCGTGGATGGCCATTCTGATCGACGGCGTCCAGGACGGCTGGATTCGCCCGCACGTCGACAGGAGCTTTCCCCTCGCGGACGCCGGTCAGGCGCAGGCCTACATGGAAGCCCGAAAGAACATCGGCAAGGTTGTGTTGACTACCTAGATTGCGTCCGCGACAAGCTATCTGCAGTCGGGGAAGGATCCGAGCCAGCGCCGGGCAAAGTCGACAACGGCCTGGTCGCAGTGGCGGCCGTCGATCGACGCCGGCGCGAACGCGCCGCCGCCGACCGCGTAGAAGAACCCAATCGCCGCTCCACCGACCGCGAACGAGCCGATGGCGAGGCCGCCAATCGAGAAGCCCAGGCCGAGCGCAAGGCCGCCGAGCGCGAACAGCAGGCCGATCGACGCGCCGCCGACCGAGACGAGTCCCAGCGCCGCGCCGCCAATCGCGACGGCGCCGACCGCGACGTTGCCGATGGCGACGACGCCTCGCGCGACGCGCGGGCGCAGCGTCACGGGATCGACGCCTGTGGCGACGTGGACGAGCGGCCAGCCGCCAATCGCGATCGACGATTTGTAGTCGAAACCGAACGTGTAGGCGTATCCGTACGCGAGACCGACCCGCGGCGCGATCGTCGCCGGCGGTATCGATGCGCCGGAAGCCATCGGGGCGCAGGTCTTGCAGACGATTCGCGGCGCGTCGCGCCCGACACAATCATGGCAGACGGCTTTCTGGCACACGGTGCACAAGCCGACGGCCGGACGATCGCCGTGGACGTAGCAGTTCGTGGGGACAATTATAAGACCCGTGCTTCGGGACTCCGAGCGGAGTCCGATCCAATCAGGAGACGGGGTTGTCGCCGAGCGGTGCCTCGAGCTCGTGATAGGCGCGGTTGACGAACACCTCGAGGAAATAGCCTTTGAACGCCGGCAGCTGCGAGTCGGCCAGGCCCAGATCAGCGGCATAGACCGCGGCGCGATCCAGCATCGTCTTTCTTGCCTGCTCAATCGGCAGGCCGCGGGCTTTCGCGTCTTTCACATCGGCGATCACGTGTTGAAACAGCGCGATGTTCCGGTGCAGGTATGACCGGTCGCGCTCGATGCCGCCGTGCCCGGGCACGATTGCGTCGACGTCCAGCGCCGCCAGCTTCTGCAGCGTTGCCATCCAGTCCTGCGGATAGCTGCCGCCGACGGCGAATGGAATTGGATGGACCAGGATGTCGCCGGCGACGAGCACTTGTTCCTTCGGCAGATAGACGTAAGTGTCGCCGGGCGTGATCGCGCGCGCGTGCAGCACGCGAATCTCGCGCCCGCCGAGCGCCAGCGTCATCGTGTCGCTGAATACTTCCGTCGGAAACGTGTAGGTGACCGACCGCTTTTCGGCGAGGAAACTCTCGTCGGCGGCGAGCAGTTCCCGCTTCGCCGCGAGTTCGGCGTCATTGTCTCCGGCAGCATGCGCCCCCTCCGCCACCGCCAGCTGCCGGCGCCGCGCATCGAGGAACTGCGGCAGGTCGCGCTCGAGCCCCGGCGCGTTCCATGCGACCGCCACGTTCATCATGAGGTCACGGTTCTTCTCGTGCGAGAGAAACGTGACGGCCGGGAACGCGGCTGCGATCGTCTGATTGCCGCCCCAATGGTCCCAGTGCCAGTGCGAATTGATGACGTATCGGACCGGCTTGTCAGTCACAGTCCGCAGGCCCGCGACGATGGCCGCGCCGCTGGCCGGCGTGCCGCTCGTGTCGAACAAAACGACGCCTTCGTCGGTCACGATGGCGACCGCGTTTCCGCCGAGGCCGACGTCGCCGTACGGCTCGGTCGTGAAGAGATACACGCCGGGCGCGACGGCGGTCATCGACACGCGGCCGTAATCGGCGGCGAGGACGAAGGAGGCGGCGCTGCAGACGAGCGCGACGATCGTCAACGGCCTCATGGGAACCTGCCGAGCGCGTTGAGCAGGTCGAACCGCGCGCGGCGGAGCGCGTCTTCCGCGACCGCCACGGCGGTCTCCGCGTCGCGCGCACTCCGCTCGGCGTCGATCACCTCGATGTTGGTCGCCGCTCCGGCGCGGAAGCTGACGTTCGTGATCGACACGACCTGCTCGGCCTGGTCGGCGGCCGCCCGCGCGCTCGCGAGGGAGCGCTCGCCGCTGGCCACCGCCTCGCGCGCCGCGCGCACCTGCGAGTTGGCGGTCAGCGTCGCGCCGGCGAGCTGCGCCGTCGCCTGGTCGAGCGCCGCCTGGCGCTGGACCTTGAGTGCAGACTGCACGCCGCTTCCGTAAATCGGCACGCTCGCCTGCAGCTGGAAGCGCCAGCTGTTCTGCGGCAGGAAGAACTGCGGCGGGTACACCGTAGACGGCTGAAACACGGCGTCGACGGTCGGCCACCAGTCCTTCGAGCTGTCCTTGACCACGCGCTCCGCTGCCTGCTGCGCTCCCGCAAACAGCTTGAGATCCGTCCGAAGGCCCACGAGCGGCGAGGCAGACGCGTCCGAAGGAACGGCGAACGCCGGCTCGTCGACGGTATCCGCGGGCGCGTCGGCGGCGATCAGCACGCCCAGCGCTTCCTGCGCCCGGTAGAGCGCGAGCCGCGCGGACTCGACCAGCGCGTCGTCGGTCGACCATTGCTGCTGCGCGCGCAGCGCGTTCAGCCTGCTGCCGGTTCCCTGGCGCTCCAGCTCCGCCGCAAGGTCGTAGTGCGCTTTCGCGGTGTCGCGCGCACGGCTGTCGGTATCGACCACCTTCCGCTGCGCGAGGATCGTCAGATAGGCGTCGGCGGTCGCCATCGCAATTTGCCGGCGCGTATCGGCCGCGCTCAGGTCGGCAACGGTCTTCTGATCTTCCGCCTGCGTGCGGCGCGCCCATGCGGCCGCGGCCAGGATCGGCATGTCCGCCATCAGCGTGGCCGTCACCTGGTTCCGCGGCGTCACCGTCACGCCCTGAAACTCCACGCCGGTATTCAGCGTCGTTGTCGTGACGTTGCCGGTCACCTGCAGCCCCGTTGCCGCGCGCGCCTGCCGCACCAGTCCTTCGGCGCGCAGAATGGCAGACGCCGCGGCCTGCACCGTCGGGTTCGTCTCCACCGCGCGGCGAATCGCTTCGTCGAACGTCACGCGCAAGGCCGGCTGCGGCGTCTGCGCGTCTGCCGTCAACTCCCCAGGGACCCCGAAGGTCCCCAGGGCGAACACGAGAAGGTTAACGACGGCGAGTCGTGATGCTCTTGACGACGACATAGAGAACCGGAATGAACGCGAGGTTGAGGAACGTCGACACCACCATGCCGCCCGCGACCGTCGTCCCGACCGAGTGCCGCGCTTCCCTGCCGGCGCCGCTCGCCACAACGAGCGGCATGACGCCGAGGATGAACGCGAGGGACGTCATCAGGATCGGACGCAGCCGGATGCGCGCCGCCTCGACCGCGGCTTCGGCAATCGACATCCCGCGGCCGCGCAGCTGCTCGGCGAACTCGACGACGAGAATGCCGTTCTTCGCGGACAATCCGATGAGCATGACGAGGCCGATCTGGCAGTACACGTCGTCGATGAGCCCGCGCGCCCACTGCGCTCCGAGCGCGCCCAGAATCGCAATCGGCACCGACAGCAGGATGATGAACGGCAGCGTGATGCTCTCGTACTGCGCCGCAAGCGTGAGGTAGACGAGCAGCAGGCCGAGTCCGAAGATCACGAGCGACTGACTGCCGGCCTTGATCTCTTCGAGCGACAGCCCGGACCAGGCGTACGAGAACCCCTGCGGCAGGGTGCGGTCCGACAGCTGCTGCATGATCGCCAGCGCCTGCCCCGAGCTGTAACCGGGCGCCGCGGAGCCGTTGATCTCGGCCGACCGGAACAGGTTGAAGTGCGTGATGTTCTTCGGGGCCGTCGCCTCGCGGAGGGAGACGACGTTGCTCAGCGGCATCATCGCGCCGCCCGTCGTCCGGGCATAGTAGCGCTCGATGCTCGCCGGGTTGGCGCGGAACTTCGGATCGGCCTGCACGTAGACGCGGTACGAGCGGCCGTTGAAGTCGAAGTCGTTGACGTACGCCGAGCCGAGCAGCACCTGCATCGTGTCGGTGATGGCGGCAAGCGGCAGCCCGAGGCTCTTGGCCTGAGCGCGGTCGATGTCGACGACGATCTGCGGATCGTTCGCCGTGAACTGCGTGAACATCGCCGTCAGCCCCGGCGTCTGATTGCCCTTCGCGATCAGATCTCCCGCCGCCGCCGAAAGGTTCTCGATCGGCCCGCCGCTCTGGTCGAGCAGTTCGTACGTGAACCCGCCGAACTGGCCGAGACCCTGGATCGACGGCGGGAGGAACGGAATCACCACCGCATCGGTGATGCGGCTGAACCCGCCGTACAGGCGCCCCACGACGGCTTTCGCGGAGTGCGCATCGCCCGGCCGCTCCGAAAAATCCTTCAGCTGCGCGAACAGGATGCCCTGGTTCGGCGCCGTCCCCGCGAAGCTGAATCCGCCGGCGGCGAACATGCGGTTCGATTCCGGCATCGACTGGATGATCTGCTCTGCCTGCTTGATGACGTTCATCGTGTACTCGAGCGACGCGCCCTGCGGCGCCTGCACGAGGACGAGGATGTAGCCCTGATCCTCGTCCGGCACGAACCCCGTCGGAACGCGGTTGTAGATCCAGTACGTCGCGGCGAGCAGCGCGACGAACGCCAGGACGACGATGACCCGGACGCGAATCAGACCGCGCAGCGCCGACACCACCGCCGCGGTGCCGCCGTCGATCACGCGGTTGACGCCCCGGAAGAAGACGCCCTTCGGCTTGTCGACGCGCGCGAGCAGCAGCGCAGAAAGGGCCGGCGTCAGCGTCAACGCGTTGAACGCGGAGATGCCCATCGATACGGCAATCGTCAGCGCGAACTGCTGGTACAAACGGCCCGTCGTGCCCGGGAAGAACGCGACGGGGATGAACACCGCGGCCAGCACCAGCGCGGTCGCCACGACGGCGCTGGTCACTTCACCCATCGCCACCGACGCCGCCTCGGCAGGAGGTCGATGCTCGTCGTGGATGTGCCGTTCGATGTTCTCGATGACGACTATGGCGTCATCGACAACGAGGCCTGTTGCGAGGGTGACGCCGAACAGCGTCAGCGTGTTGATCGAGAAGCCGAACAGCTTCACGAACGCGAACGTGCCGACGAGCGAGACGGGAATCGTGATCGTCGGAATCAGCGTCGTCCGCCAGTTCTGCAGGAACAGGAACATGACGACGACAACGAGCGCAATCGCTTCGGCCAGCGTCGTCACGACCTCGCGGATCGATTCCGACACCACGCTGGTCGTCTCGAAGGCGACGTCGACTTTCAGTCCCGGCGGAAACCGCGCGGACAGCCGTTTGATCTCGGCGCTCACGTCACGGTACACCTGCAGCGAGTTCGCCGTCGGCAGCTGCAGCACGCCCATGCCGACGGCGTCCCGCGCCTGGTAGCGAGACGCGGTGCCGTAGCTTTCGGACCCGAGCTCCGAGTTCCCGACGTCCTTGACGCGGACCAGCGCGCCGTCCGTGGATCGCTTCAGGATGATGTTGTCGAACTCGGACGCGTCCGTCAGCCGGCCCGCGGCGCGGACGCTGATCTGGTAGCGCTGGCCCGGCGGCGCCGGCTCCTGGCCGATTGCGCCCGCCGCGACCTGGACGTTCTGCTCGCGCAGCGCGTCGACCACTTCGTCCGCGGTGATGTTGCGCGCGGCGAGACGGTCGGGATCGAGCCAGACGCGCATGGCGTAGCGCCCGACCCCGAACACGATCACGTTGCCGACGCCGGGGACGCGCTTGATCTCGTCGACGACGAAGCGGTCGAGATAGTTGCTGATGAAGAGCGGGTCGTACTCGCCGTGTTCCGCGTAGCCGGCGGCAGCGAGGACGAAGTTCGTCGACACCTTCGTCACCGAGACGCCGACCTGCTTCACCTCGTTGGGCAGGCGGCCTTCGGCCTGCGAGATGCGGTTCTGCACGTCCACGGCGGCCACGTCCAGGTTGCGCGATACGTCGAAAGTGACCGTAATCACGCTCGTGCCGTCGTTGCCGCTCGACGAGGTGATGTACTGCATCCCCTCGATGCCGTTGATCGACTGTTCCAGCGGCACGGTGACAGCGGTCTCCACCGTCTCCGCGTTCGCGCCGTTGTACACGGCGGTGACCTGCACCTGCGGAGGCGCGAGCTCGGGGAACTGCGCGATCGGCAGCGTCGGGATGGCGACCAGCCCGGCCAGGATGATCACGAGCGAGCACACGCTCGCCAGAATCGGTCGACGGATGAAGGTGTCAACGAACACTGTAGCTCTCGGCTCTGGGCTTTCAGCTGCTCTCAGCTTGAAGTGGGCTGGATCGGTGCGCCGTCGGCGAGCTTCTGCACCCCGGAGACGACGATGCGGTCGCCTTCCTTGATGCCGTCGAGGACGGGATAGTTGTCACCCGCGATGGGTCCGACCTTGATGGCGCGCTGCCGCGCGACGAGCTTGCCGCCGCTGTCCTCGGCCACGAACGCGAAGAACTGTCCGCTGATGCGCAGCACCGCGGTCACCGGGATCGCGATGCCGTTTGTCGTCCGCCACACGATGCGGGCGCGGATGTACTGCATCGCGCGCAGCGTGCCGCCGGGGTTCGCCACCGTCGCCTTGACGAGCACCGACTGCGTCTGGGCGTCCACCTGCGGCGACACGAAACTCACTTTCGTCGACGCGAGCGTCTCGCTGCCGTCGCTGCTCAGCAGCTGGACCGGCAGTCCGATGCGCAGATCCGGCGCGCGTTCGACAGGCACGGAGACGTTGGCCTCGAGCGTGGCGGTCTGGTCGACGGTCGTCAGCAGCGTCTGCGGCGTCACCTGGTTGCCGACGCGGACCGGGACGTCGCCGACGCTGCCAGCGGTGGGCGCAGCGACGGTGTAATAGCGGAGCTGCACCTGCTGCTGCTGGACCTGCGCCGACAGCGCCTGCAGCTCGGCCTGCGCGGTGGTCAGCGCGGTGTCCGCCTGCTCGGCTTCCTGACGGCTGATGGCGCCGGCGGCGAGCAGCGAATGCGCGCGGTCCGCCGCCTGTTTCGCATACGCGACTGCGGCTTCGCGTGACTGCCGTTCCGCCTGCTGGCTCGACACCGCGGCCTCCTGGCGCCGCGGGTCGATCTGGACGAGCGGCTCGCCTTCGCGGACGCGGTCGCCGGACTTCACGAAAATCTTCGTAATCTGGCCGTCGACCTGCGGCTGGATCGTCGTCGATCGCAGGGACTTCAGCGTGCCGACGTATTCGGTCGCGTCGTCGATTGGATGCAGTTGCGCCGTGGCGAGCTCAACCGGCGTCGGCGGCATCGCCGGCGGCGCCCCAGCGGACGATCCCTTGCCGCAGGCGGCTGACAGCACAACGGACGCGACGAGTCCATAGGGGAAGGCGAACCGGATCGGACGCATCCTCCTTTTTTACTACGAATCTCGGAGTACGATTCACGGCGGCGGGATGCTGGACCGACTGAGCTGGAACTGGATTGCCGTGATGGCCGTGGCGCCGCCCCTCTTCGCTCCGATGCTGGCGGCGATCGGGTGGCGGCGAAAAGAGTTCATCCTGGGCAACGTTGCGGGGACGATTGTCATCTTCGGGGCGGCGATGGCGTTGATTCTGCGGGAATCGCTCGTGCTCGCCGCACTCGTCCGCCAGTGTCTCGAGGTGGGACTGGTCTGCACGCCGCGCCCGGCAGCGTTCACGCGTTACGCGATCTACGCGGTCATCGGTCTGGTCCAGGTCATCACGCTGTTTCTCGCCAGCCTGCGCATCGAGCGCAGCGGGCGCGAACAGCATTACGCTCCAGAATGGCGGCGATAGCGGCTCTTCGCTCCAGGCGGTGGAGAAGACGATGAACGATTACATGCTGCGCGTGTTGAACCGTGGAGATCATCAGAAGGAGTGGACGCCCGATCGGCACACCGAATTCGTCCGGAAGTGCGAGGTCTACATCAAGAGGCTGCAGCAGGCGGGCAAGCTGCACGCTGCGCAGCCGCTCGCCAAGCAGGGCGCGATCATCGCGGGTGGCGGGGAGGAGTGGAAGGTCGAACCGCTCAACGTCCAGACCGAGATTCAGACCGGCTACTACCACATCCGGGCGGAGAGCCTGCAGGACGCGATCGAGATCGCAAAGGGGAATCCGGAGTTCGAGTACAGCACGACCGCGCGCGTCGAAGTCCGGCCGCTGAAGGCCGAAGAATCCGCGACCGGTTTCAAGTACCCGACGCGCTGAGGCGGGCGCCGTTTGCGTTGAAGGGGCTGCTCCGCGAATCCGTCTCCGGCCGCCGGATCGCCCTGCGAGGCCAGGCACAAGCATCCGACGGCAGGTCCGTGACCTGCCGTGCAGTCTCAGGCTTCTCGGGCGATCCTGCGATCGTGAGCGGCGGCCTCCGAACGGATTCGCTCCGCAGCCCCGTCAACGCGTTTCAGGCGCGCGCGACCATGGGGCCGTCAGTCCTTCGGCGTCGTCGCGCGGTCGCTCGTCGCGTTGTACACGTCGTCACAATATGCCAGCGCGTCGTTCATCCCCTTGACGAGCGCCGCTTTCTCCGCCATCCGCTCGAAATTCGTTGTTGACGGTGGCTTCTCGGCTTTCGCCTGCGAGCAGAAAAAGAAGTTCGCATTGATGACATGGCCCACGAGCTGCGCGAAGGTTCGCACTTCGGGCGCCGGCTTGAACGCATAGTCCTCCGCCGGCATAGCCTCGGCGGCATCTGCGAGATCGCGCCGGATCGTCGCGTGCATCGCCTTCGCCGACGCGGCGAAGGACGTCGATAGAAGCTTGTCGAATCCGCCATCGGAGGTTTGCGCGGCCGCAAGCGCCGGCGCCGTGACAAATGCGATCAGGAATCCGAGAGCGCGACCCATGTCAGTCATCCCTTCCGTGCCGCCGCGATGCCGTACACGATCGGCAGGTACGCGAACACTACGTTAATCGCATGATAGCCGAGGCGCCGCGGCATGGTCGTCAGGTATGGCCGCATGTCGAACACGAACGCGGCCGCGCCGAGGCGGAGAGTCCAGAAGAGCGCGAAGAACGCGCACAGCGCCCGCGCGAGATCGCCGCCGGCGGCGAGCGTGTCGGCGAACACGATCGTGATCGTGCTGAACGCGACGAGGCAGAGCGCGATGAACGAGTAATACGTCCAGAATAGGCGGCGGATGAACGGCGGCAGCGGCTCGAGGTGGCGCCGCATGCCGACCACGCGAGGCATCAGCAGTCCTGCGCCCATCAGTCCGAGATGCAGCATGCCGGCGATCCGCAGCGCGAGCGGCAGTCCAACAGTCATACGTCCTCCATCACGCGGCACCGATGGACGACATCATCGGCAGCACGACGTTGCGAACGAACACGGGCGGAAACAACCAGAACGCGGGACCGGCGGCAACGGCGAACGCGAACGCCCGTCCGCGCAATCCGCGCGCGAGACCGAGGCGGCGCCCCGCCGCGCTGCGCTCGAGGCACACGCCGAGCCCCTGGACGACGAAGTAAACGGTCGGCAGGCCGTAACCTCCGCGCGCCGGCACCGTGATGACCAGCTCGTGGATGAGGCCGGACAACGCGAACGCCGCGAGCGTCGCCCACGCCAGGCCGGAGGTCGAGCGCAGCGGCCGGAACGCGAATCGTTCTGCCAGCGCGTGGAAGGCCGTGTTCCAGCGGCGGCCCCAGAATTCGGCGAGCGACCGCGCGCCGAGCGGGTTCTTCATGACTCGCTCGGCGTCCACGCCGGCGGTCCGCCACACGAGCGACAGCAGATGAAACGTGCCGAAGTGGAGTACGAAGATGATGCCGGTCATGGCGATCCAGCCCGCGAGGACCTCGCGAGCCGGCAGCGCGCCGCGAGCGACGATCCATGTCAGCCCAACGCCGAGTACGGTCTTCGCCGCCGCGGCCAGCCACTCCGACGCCGCCGGCCGGGGGACGGACCGGGTGGACAGAAAGGCAGCCGCGTCCATGCCGGGCCACAGCAGCAGATAGCCAAGCGTCCTGGGACCGCTTGTCGCTATGCCGCGTACGCGCGCGTCGCGGAACGTCAGCCACTTGCACGCCGCATAGAGCGCGCCGGCCATCGTCCACATGAACAGCCAGGCGGGCATCATGCACCAAGCCCGAGCAGCTTGAGCGCCCGGTCCCCTGCCTTGATGAACTTCAGCAGCGACGCGGTGGGCCACCGCCGCATCTGCGAATACCAGGCCGTCGTGGTTTCGAAGAAGCGGTACAGACTGCGCAGCTGGTCCCGCGAGTGCGGGTCGAGGCTCCGGTCCTTCTCGGCGTCCTCGAGGCACTCATGCAGCATCCGCATCGTCGGATCGAACTCGCGCTTCTTGCGCTCGTCCATCACCACGCGGAACAGCTCCCAGACGTCCTTCAGGCTCTCGAAGTGATCGCGCTTGTCGCCGAGGACGTGCACGAGCTTGACGATGCCCCAGCCCTGAAGTTCTTTGAGGCTGGTGCTGACGTTCGAGCGCGCGACGCCGAGCGCCTCGACGATGTCGTCGGCGTTGAGCGGCTTCGGGGAGAGGAAGAGGAGCGCGTGCACCTGGGCGACGCTGCGGCTGACGCCCCACCTGGCGCCCATCTCACCCCAGTGGAGCACGAAGCGTTCGACGGTCGGCGAGAGTTTGGCGGCCATATTTCGTATATTCCGTAATTTCAGAATATACAGAAATATCTGTCATACTGCAATCTGCACACTTCGGCGCACGGTCAGGCGGCCCTGACGCCGCCCAGGAGGGCCAGCTCCCGCCACTTCCAGTGGCAATCGACATCCGAGAAGCCGATCTCGCGCAGCCACCGCAGCTGCGTCTCGAGGTCGAGCAGCTTGTTCGACGGGTCCTCCTCCGCCGCCGGGATGCCGAGCGCGTCGAGGAATGCCGTGTGCAGGTGCGGCGTCGGCGAGGAGACGTGCTCGAGATTGAGAAAGGCGCCGCCCGGCCGCAGACGCGTGAAGATCTCGCCGAAGAGCGCCCGCTTGCGCGCGTGGACCAGATGGTGAATGGCGAAGCTCGAGACGATGGCGTCGAATTCGCCCAGCGATTCCGACAGCGGCTGCGCAAGGTCGTGCGCCATCACCGTCACGGGATCGGACGCGAAGCGCGTCCGAAGCCGGCCTAGCATCGTGTCCGAAAAATCGAGCGCGACGGCCTCCGCGGCCGGCCGCGCCAGACGGACGAGCGCCAGCAGCCGTCCGTCGCCGCTTCCGAGATCGAGGATCCGCGACGCCGCATGAGGCACGAACTCGAGCAGCGCCGCCTCCCCTTCCGTCCGATGCGGAACCGAATCGGCGCGGCTCAAGTATGCGAGCGCGTGTTCAGCCGTGCTCCAGAGGTTGAGATCGCCCCCGGCCACTACCGGACTTTTTGAACGGTGACCTGCGCGCCTTCAGGGACGGCGCGCACGATGAACTGCCGGCCGTTGCTCAGGTCGATCGTGTCCGCGATGGTCACTCCCTGCAGCACGCCGTCAGTCCAGCGGAATTCGATTTTGTGCGTCGAGGCCGCGATCCGCGGCAGCTGCGCCGGATACGGACTTGCGAGCGGCTTGCCGTCGAGCAGAATCCGCAGCCCGGAGTAATTCTCGCCGCGGACGCCAATCACCGCCGCGGCGGTGCCGGGAATCGAAATCGTCCGCCGCTCCCCGGCGGCGAGGCTGACGGCGCCGAGATCCTGATCGAGATACAGCTGTTCGTTGACCGCGCGCAGCTGCAAATTACCGGGATCGACCGTCACGGATGTCTGTCCGTCGGAGACGCGACCGATCGTCTTGCCGTTGGCCACCAGGGTCAGGGAATACGGTGCGCCTTCGAACGCAAGCAGCAGCGTCGCGGTCGCAGCCGATGAAGATGCGGGACGGGAGCGCTCAGGCACGGGCTCCTCGGGCGCACCCACTCGTTGCGAACCACGCGCTCTCGATGGCAGCGATCCTCTTGAAGGTGACGGCGGGGGCGCCGTCTGGGCCGGCGTTCGGTCGTCCGGCGCCGCCGGCTGCGCGCCGGCCCCGGAAGCCGGCTTCGGGTCGGCAGCAGCCTTCTCCGTCGCCGCAGGTCGAACGGGCTGACCCTTCAGCATCGTAACGACCGCGATTGCGGCGCCGCCGAGCACGACGGCCGCGATGACAATGGCGGCCATCAACCCACGCGAGTTTCCCTGGCCCTCGGCTGGGAGGGACGACGCGTCCGCTCGCTGCAGCAGGGGATCGGCGGTCCGCGCCGGCGATGTCCGCTGGGCGCCCGGTGTTCGTGCCGCGGGCGCGCGCCCGGAATGCGCCAGCGGCTGCGTGGCCGTCACCGTCGCCGTCTGCGTCGCGCTTCGCGGCAGCATGACGATGGTCCTCGCCAGAGGATCCCCGGCGTCGGGAATCTCCATCGTCGGCAGCGCCTGCGTTTCGGTGGCGCGGCGCAGCGCGGCAATGAGCTCCGCCCCGGTCGGGTACCGTTCGTCAGGATTCTTCGCGAGCGCGCCGTCGAGAATCGCCGATACGCCGTGATCGATCGCCGGGTTGAACTGATACGCGGGCGGCGTCGGCTTCTTGATGATGCGCTCGAGCGTGTCGCCCAGGTCCTTGCCGGCGAACACCTTCTGCCGCGTCAGCATTTCGTAGAGGACAGCGGCGGCCGAAAACAAGTCGGAGCGGCCGTCGAGCTCGAGCCCGCACGCCTGCTCGGGCGACATGTAGCTCGGCGTTCCGAGAATGAGCCCCGCATTCGTCTGGCTGGAGCCGCCGATGCGGGCGAGACCGAAGTCGGCAACCTTCGCGCGGCCGTCGGAGGTCACCATGATGTTCGCCGGCTTGATGTCGCGGTGGATCACTTTGCGCGCGCTCGCGTAGTCCAGCGCGGCCGCGATCTGCTCGAAGAGGTCGAGCGAGGCCTCGACGGGGATTGGCGCGCGCGTATCGATCAGGTCCTTGAGAGTCTGCCCCTCGATGAACTCCATCGCCACGGCGGTCGTCCCGTGCTCCTCGATGACGTCGTAGACCGTCACGATGTTGGGATGCGTCAGTTTCCCCGCCGCGCCGGCTTCGCGGTAGAGGCGCTCCCGCAGATCGGGCATGTCCGCATCCGAAGTGAGCGCGATGGTCTTGAGCGCCACGGTGCGGCCGATGACGGGGTCGTGGCCCTTGTAAACGATCCCCATCGCGCCGCGGCCAAGCTCTTCGAGAATGTGGTAGCGGCCGATGGTGCGGACGGGGTCGTTCGCCGCCATTCGATCAGCGGCTCTTGCTCATCATCGCCAGGCGCCGCGCCGCGAGCGCGCCGACGGTGGCGCCATCGTCGGTGATGAGCTGGCTGTCGAGGACGGACGCCTGCTTGTACAGCTCGGTGGCGGCCTCGCGCTCGCCGAGCGCCTCGAGGCAGCGCGCGCGGAAGTACATCGCCGCGCCGCGTCCCACGCCGGACCCGTCGATCAGCGAGTTGATCGGCGCGAGCAGATCGGCCGCGGTCTTGAAGTCGCCGAACCGCATGTACGCCACGGCGAGGCTGAACGTCAGCAGGTCGCGCTCTGCGCTGTTCGGCGCGATGATGCTGGCGGCGGTCAGCTTCGCGATGAGGGCGTTGCCGTAGTAGTCGGGATCGAACACCGGAGCGCGCCGCGGCCTGCGCTGCACGGGGAGCGGCACCTGGCGCGCGCCGGCGATGCGCAGCGTGACGATGTCGCCGGGCCGCTTCTGCTTCACGAGGTCTCCGAATTTCTGCGCGTTCATCGACACGCCGTCGACCGCCTCGATCGCATCGCCTGCGCGGACACCCGCCGAGGCGCCCGGCGAGCCGGGATCGACGCGGACGACGATCAGCGGCGCGGCGG
>DASQHH010000551.1:0-2561 GCA_035632195.1 Vicinamibacterales bacterium | reverse complement strand
CGGTTGGAAGACCGAGCGCGGCGTCCATCACGTGCGCACGCCCGGCGGGACGGTGCGTGCGCGCGCGGTCGGGGTCGCGACCGGCGGCTACACGGCACAGACGCTGCACCCGCAGTTGAGGAGCAGGATCATGCCGATCCTGTCCAACAATGCGGTGACGCGGCCGCTCACCGAGAGCGAGATCGAGGCGTGCAATTTCAGGACGCACCAGGCGCTGACCGACACCCGCACGCTGCGCTTCTACTACCGGCTGCTGCCCGACAACCGTCTCCAGATGGGGAGCCGCAGCTCGATCACCGGCGCCGACGCCGAGAACCCGCGCCATCGGAAGGTCCTGATCGGCGGCCTGCACCGGAAGTTTCCGGCGCTCGCGCACCTCGACTTCGAGTATTCGTGGTGGGGCTGGGTCGACGTCAGCCACGACATGATGCCGCGCATCGTTCAGCCCGATCCGCGCGTGACGCTCTATTACGCACTCGGTTACGGCGGCAACGGCGTATCGTATTCGGCACGCGCGGGCCAGCGGATGGCTCGCCAGATCGCGGGCGAGCGCGACGGGGTCGAGCTGCCGGTCCTCGGCTCGCCACTGCCACTCCCGATCGCGTTCCACCGCTTCGAGTCGCGCGCCTTCTCGCCGTTCAGGCGGCTCGGCCAGCGCGGGCTTTACTATTGGTACTACCTGCGCGACGAGATGCTCTGACTTTCGATCATTTTTCAGCAACGAGGAGACGAAGATGGCCACGATAGTCCGCAACGAAACCGCGCCGGCGGCCCCGGCGACCGCCGGCCGACCGACGCTGATGACGCCGTCCGAAGCGTTCGTCGAGACGCTGGTCGCGAACGGTGTCAAGGACGTGTTCGGCATCGTCGGCTCGGCGTGCATGGACGCGCTCGACATCTTTCCGGCGGCAGGCATCCGCTACGTCCCGGTTGTCCACGAGCAGGGCGCCGGCCATATGGCCGACGGCTATTCGCGCGTGTCCGGGCGGCACGGCGTCTGCATGGCGCAGAACGGTCCGGGGATCACCAACTTCGTCACCGCGGTCGCCGCGGCGTACTGGGCGCACTCGCCGGTCGTGGTGATCACGCCCGAGTCGGGCAGCATGGGAATGGGCCTCGGCGGCTTCCAGGAGACCGACCAGCTCCCGATCTTCTCGAAGATCACAAAGTACCAGGGCCACGTCAACAATCCGCGGCGGATGGCCGAGATCACCGCGCGCTGCTTCGACCGCGCGATGCTGGAGATGGGTCCGACCCAGCTCAACATCCCGCGCGATTACTTCTATGGCGATTACCAGTTCGACGTTCCGGCGCCGATCGTGATCGAGCGCGGATCCGGCGGCGAGAAGAGCCTCGCCGAGGCAGCCGACCTGCTCGCGAAGGCGTCGTTTCCGGTAATCGTTTCGGGAGGCGGCGTGGTGATGGCCGGAGCCGTCGATGCCTGCGTCAAGCTCGCCGAGCTTCTGCACGCGCCGGTGGTCAGCAGCTACCTCCATAACGATTCGTTCCCTGCGAGGCATCCGCTGTCCTGCGGTCCGCTCGGCTACCAGGGCTCGAAGGCGGGCATGAAGCTGATCGAGCAGGCCGACGTCGTCCTGGCGCTCGGCACGCGCCTCGGACCGTTCGGCACGCTGCCGCAGCACGGGCTCGACTACTGGCCGAAGAACGCGAAGATCATCCAGGTCGATGCCGACCCGAAGATGCTCGGCCTCGTCAAGAAGATCTCGGTCGGCCTTTGCGGCGATGCGAAGTCGGTCGCCGAGGCGCTCGCAGCGAAGCTCGCCGGGCGGCCGCTTACCTGCCAGTCGAACCGCGACAAGCGCGACGCGGAGATCCGCAGGCAGAAGGACGAGTGGGAGAAGGAGCTCGCGGGCTGGGCGCAGGAGAAGGACCCATACAGCCTCGACGTCACGCGCGACACGAAGCTGATGCACCCGCGCCAGATGCTGCGTGAGCTCGCGAAGGCGATGCCGGCGCATGCGATGGTGTCGACCGACATCGGCAACATCTGCTCGGTGTCGAACAGCTACCTGCACTTCGACGAGCCGCGCAGCATGTTCGCGGCGATGAGCTTCGGCAACTGCGGCTACGCGTTCCCATGCATCATCGGCGCGAAGCTCGCCGCTCCGCACCGTCCTGCGATCGCCTATGTCGGCGACGGCGCCTGGGGGATGAGCTTCGGCGAGATCCTGACCTGCGTGCGCGAGAAGATCCCGGTCACGGCGGTCGTGTTCAACAACCGCCAGTGGGGCGCCGAGAAGAAGAACCAAGTCGACTTCTACAGCCGCCGCTTCGTCGGCACCGACCTCGAAAACCCGAGCTTCGCGGCGATCGCCCGGGCGATGGGCGCCGAGGGCCGCGTGGTCGAGAAGCTCTCCGACGTCGGCGCCGCGCTTGCCGATGCGTGCAAGGCGCAAGCCGAAGGGAAGACGACCGTGCTGGAAATGATGGTGACGCGCGAGCTGGGCGACCCGTTCCGCCGCGACGCCCTCTCGAAGCCGGTGCGCCACCTCGCGAAATACAAGAGCTACGTCTGACGCGCTGTCCGGCCGGCACGATCG
>DASQHH010000550.1:0-5795 GCA_035632195.1 Vicinamibacterales bacterium | reverse complement strand
CTGCAGCCAGGCGACGAGGGCCTGCGTCGCGGACGCATTCACGCGCTTGTCCGGCAGCGACAGGTACTCGTCTGTCTCACCGGTTTTGGCCGTCACGAAGAGATGGTTGAGCCCCGGCAGCTTCACGACGTCGATCGGCGCGGGGTGCTTGCGCTTCTTCCCGAGCGCCTCGAGCCGATCGGCATTCGACGGGTCCACCTGCGTGTCGAGCTCTCCCTGCAGAACGAGGATTGGCTGGCGGACGTCGGGCACCACCTTCGCGGGATCGTTGGCGAGCAGGCTCTGAAACTCAGCGTTGTCGACCTGCCGGCGGATGTCGGGCGGCAATTTGTCCAGGTCCTTTCCCGAGACGGCCGCATCGTTGATCCGCCGCTGTGCGTCGATCTTCGCCTGCTTCTCCTCGGGCGACAGCTTCAGCCGGCTGAGTGCGCGCTGCTGCTGCGCGAGGACGAGGTCGGATCCGCTGACTCCGCCCGCGCCCATCAGCGCGACGCCCGCAATCTTCTTGTCCTTCGACGCGGCGATCAGCGCGATGGCGCCGCCTTCGCCGTGGCCGACGACGACGATGCGCTTATCGTCGACGTCCTTGCGCTGCGAGAGCACCTTCACGGCGGCGCGGACGTCCTCGGCGTAGTCGGCGAACGACGCGGACTCCGGCCGCCCGCCCGACTGGCCGACGCCGCGCTTGTCGTAGCGGACGACGATGAAGCCCGCGTCCGCCAGCGCGCCGGCGACCTGGCCGAGCACGGGGACGCCGTAGAGGAGCTCGTCGCGATCGGTCGGTCCGATGCCGCCGACGAGCACCACAGCTGGCAGCTTGCCCGTCATTACTGCCGGGGCTGCGTTCGCCGGCCTCGAGAGCGTGCCGATGAGCGAGAACCCGTTGCTCGGAATCTTCAGAGGCTCGTCGTTGGGCCGCGAAATCGTCACGCGCCGCGATGACACGGCTCCGAGGTCCTCGCGGATCACGTCAAGCCCCTGCGAGGGGACTGTCAGGCGCAGCATGCGTCCGCGCCCGTCGATCCAGATTTCGCCCTCGAGCACAGGGGAGAGCATCAGCGTAATCGGCGTGCGGCGGGCCGCGACCAGCTCGCTCACCGTCTGAATGCGCTCGGTCGTCGGCTCGCCGGAACGGATGTCGAACGCAGCCGGCTGTCCCGGCGCGTACGCGTGGACGATCGTCCCCGCCGGCGCATCCTTCAGCTTCTGCGCGACGGCCTCGAACGGTCCCCAGAACGGGCTCGGCAGCAGCAGCGCGTCGGCCGGGATGGTGTCCGTGCGATCGGCGGTCTTGCCGGCGTCGAAAACGTGCGTGGCCGCCGACGTTCCCGAGATCAGCGACTGAATCGACAGGACCTGGCCGCGGATGTTCGCGTCGACCGAGACGTTCCGCGGATTCCAGTTGCCGTCGTAATCGACCTGCACGCGCCGGGCAACGACGTCCAGCGGCGGCGCGAGGCGCCCGGTGCTCGCGATCGTCCAGCCTTCCGCGCTGCGCGTGACGGCGATCTGCTCGCTGCCGACGGGCGTCCCGCGGAAGAACACCGTAAAGCTCTCTGCGCCCGGTCCGGGCGCCTGCTGCCCGTTGGCCCCGTAAGCGATGACCGGCAGCGCCAGCGCGGCGAGCGCGGCACACCAAGCCCGCTTAAGATCACGTAAGGGCATACGGTCAGCATAGCTCATGACTCAGTTTCCTTACGACGCCGCGCGGACCCATGCGGCCTTTGTCGACCGCTCGGCTGAGCGCGGCCGGATCGCGGTCAGCGGGGCCGATCGCGGCGCGTATCTGCAGGGCCTGCTGACCAACGACATCGCGAGTCTCAAAGCCGGCGAAGGGTGCTACGCGGCATACCTCACCGCGCAGGGCCGGATGATTGCCGACGTATACGTCTACGAGCTCGGCGACCTGATGTTGCTCGCGGTCGCGCGGGACGTGAAGGACACCGTTCTGGCAAAGCTCGATCAATTCATCTTCTCCGAGGACGTGAAGCTCCGCGACGTCACCGACACGTTCGCTGAAATCGCGATCGTCGGGCCCCACGCGGCGGAGGTCCTCGCGCCACTCGTTCAGACGCCGCTTGTCGAGCTGCGAGACGATGGGGTCGTGCGGACGACGACGGCGGGCGGCGCCGCGGCGATCGTGACGCGGATCACCGACGTCGGCGAACCGGGCTACGACGTCTACGTCGAGCGGGCGGGCGCGGCCGATCTGATGACGGCGCTCGAGCATGACGGCGTTCCACGCCTCGATCCCGAATCGCTCGACGCCCTGAGGATCGAGCGCGGCGTGCCGCTCTGGCACCGCGACATGGACGCGGAGACGATTCCGCTCGAGGCCGGCATCGAGTCCCGCGCGATTTCGTTCACCAAGGGCTGCTACGTCGGGCAGGAAGTCATCATCCGCGTGCTGCACCGCGGGCACGGCCGCGTCGCGCGTCGTCTGGTGGGGATGAAATTCGGCGGCGGCCATGTGCCCATTGCAAACGCGCCCATTCGATCCGGCGACCGCGAGATCGGGGCCGTGACGAGCGCCGCCTTTTCGCCGGCGCTGCACGCACCCGTCGCGCTCGGCTACGTGCACCGCGACTTCGTCGAGGCGGGAACGAAAGTCGCCGCCGACGGCGCGGACGGCGAGGTCGTCGCTCTTCCGATGACGCTCGGCTGAAGCCTCGCGCTCCGATCGACGCTCGCCTGAAGGCTCGCGCTCCGACACTGCGTTTGGAGCGCGAGGCTTTAGCCGAGCGTGAGCATCTTGATCAGCTCTGCGTCCGCTGGCGGAAACTCCAGCGTCTTCAGCTCCGCGCGCGGCACCCAGCGCATCTCTTGACCGAGTTGGGGCGACGGCTCGCCGCGAAGCCGGCACTCCAGAAAGTGCAGCTCTACCGTCCGCTCGGGATACTCGTGCGTCACGGAGAAGATTTCGCGGCCGACGATCGCGTCGACGGCCAGCTCTTCGCGGAGCTCCCGCCTGAGGCATGCTTCGAGCGCTTCGCCCGCATTGCATTTGCCGCCTGGAAACTCCCAGTAGCCCTCGAGGTGGACGCCCTTCTGACGCCGCGTCAGCAGGTACCGTCCGGCGTTCTCGACGATGGCAGCGGTTACAACGATGGGCGGGCGCGGCACGTCTTGGCCATCGGACAAACGAGGCACTTCGGATTCCGCGCGACGCACACCATCGCGCCGAGGTCCATGAGCGCCTGGTTGAAGTCGAACGCGTTGGCCGCCGGCACGAGCGCGTCGGACACCTTCCACAGGTGCTTCTTCATCGCGTAACTCTTCGGGTCGCCCCGTCCAACGAACACGCGGAACAGCACGCGCGCGACGTTCGTATCGAGGATGGCGGCGCGCTCGCGGAAGGCGAAGCTGCGGATTGCTCCTGCCGTGTATGCGCCGATCCCCTTGAACGACAGCAGCGTCGCCTCGTCGGACGGCAGCGACCCGCCGTGCTTCTCGACGGCCTCGCGCGCGATCGACCGCAGCCGCCGCGGCCTGATGTTGTAACCGAGCGGGTACCACGCCTGGTTGATCTCGCCGTCGGTCGCCCCGGCCAGCGCATGCATCGACGGAAACTTCTGCAGCCACTCCGCGTACTTTGGCAGCACGCGGTCAACCTGCGTCTGCTGCAGCATGATCTCCGACACCAGGATGTGATAGGGGTCGTCGGTCCTGCGCCACGGCAGGTCGCGGCCGTGCTGCTGGTACCACGCGAGCAGACGGCGTCGAAATACACGGCGCGCCGGCGGCGCGGGAACGGGCAGCTCTTTCGATGGCATAATTTCCGACGTGAAACTGTACACGCGGACGGGCGATTCCGGCGAGACGGCGCTGTTCGACGGGACGCGCGTCCGCAAGGACGATCCGCGCGTCGACGCGTACGGCGAAGTCGACGAGCTGAACGCCTGGCTCGGCCTCGTCCGGACCGCCGGCCTCGAGGCGGAGTATGAGGCGGACGTGATCAAAATTCAGCGCGACCTGTTCGCCCTCGGCGCGTCGCTCGCCGATCCGGCCCAGCGCATCGCCGCGCGCGTCACCAAGGCGGCGCTCGACGAGGACGACGTCACCAGGCTCGAGAAGATGATCGATCGGCTGGATGCGGAGACGCCGCCGCTCAGCCGGTTCATTCTTCCGGGAGGCACGTCAGCCGGCGCCGCGGTGCATCTCGCCCGCACGGTCTGCCGCCGCGCCGAGCGGCGCATCGTCGCGCTCGAGCCGCCGGTCGATGCCGTGCTGATCCGCTACGTCAACCGGTTGTCGGATCTGCTGTTCGCGCTGGCGCGGGCGATCAATCACCGCGCGAGCGTTCCCGAGACGGAGTGGTGACGCCGCCCGGGGGCAGGGGCCCCGGGACCGAGCGATCGATCCGTTCGACTTCGCCCTTGACCGCGTCGAACACCGCGCGCGCGAGCTCCTGCGACACGCGCTCGCGGATGGCGCCGCACGGCACGAGAACCGTGTCGCTGATGGTCTCGATCGCGACGTCCCACCGATCGCGAGCGATCCCTTCTTCCCGATCCTGAAGGGTCGTCGCCTGATGTTCTTCGCGCGCGTGGCGGCGCGAGACGTACGCCGCGATCGGCGAGCCGTTGATCAGCACGCGGACGGCGACGACCAGGTCCTTGTCGATGGACGATTCGCCGAAGTAGAACCGCTTGTCGTCCTGGCTGAAGAGGACGAGATCGCTGGCGGCCGGAATCTCCGCGACGATCGACCGCCCGAGCGCCCGCTCGGAATCGCGGGCGCGCTGGCGTTTGCGGCGATAGACCTGCAGAGCGGTGGCAAGGCTCAGCGCGGCCAGAATCAGGAAGCCCGCAACGAGCCCGGCGACGACGTCACGCACGACGCAAGTAGAATATCCCGTTGCTCGACGTTCTCGACAGGGCGTACACCGCCTGCGAAGCGCTGGCGAAGTCGCATTACGAGAATTTTCCGGTCGCGTCCTGGCTGCTGCCCGCCGCGATGCGTCCGCACGTCGCGGCCGTGTATGCCTACGCCCGCGTCGCCGACGATATCGCTGACGAGGGATCGCTGCCGGCCGCCGAACGTCAGGTGCGTCTCGATGCCTGGAAGCGCCGGCTGCACGCGGCCGCGGCAAGGGTCGATGCGGCCGACGGCTCCGGTCCGGCGGCGAACGACAACGAGGATCTCATCATCCTCGCGACCGCGGAGACCATCCGGACGGTCGGGCTGCCGTTGACGCTCTTCGACGATCTCGTCAGCGCCTTCGCGCAGGATACGATGACGACGCGCTACGATTCGTGGAAGGACGTGCTGGACTACTGCCGGCGATCGGCGAACCCGGTCGGCCGCCTGGTCCTGCGCATCGCGGGGTATCGTGACGAGCGGCTCGACCGTTCGTCCGACGCGCTGTGCACGGCGCTGCAGCTGACCAATTTCTGGCAGGATTTTGGACGCGACTGGCGCGCCGGGCGCCTGTATGTACCGCGCGACGTCGTCCGGGCGCACGGCGCGGCGGAGCCGGACCTCGACAGTCGCTCCGTGGACGGGCGGCTGACGGACGCCTGGGCCGAGGCGATCGGCGACTGTGTCGCGTTCACCGGCAGGTTGTTCGACGAAGGACGGGCGGTTTGCGACGGTGTACGTGGCCGGCTGCGGTACGAGCTGCGTTTGACGTGGCTTGGCGGCCGCCGGATTCTGGAACGCGTGGGCAAGGACAGCGCGGCGGCGCTGACGCGGCGCCCGACGCTTGGCACAATCGACGTACCGCTGCTGTTGTGGCGCGCGGTCAGATGGTAGATGGCTCGGAAGACCAGCTTTTATTACTCGTTTCTCGTCCT
>DASQHH010000549.1:0-6182 GCA_035632195.1 Vicinamibacterales bacterium | reverse complement strand
CGAGTCGCGCGGCATCGCGCCGCGCTTCGTTGCGGGCCACAGCCTCGGCGAGTACTCGGCGCACGTCGCGGCGGGCGTCGTGCCGTTCGCCGATGCGCTGAAGATCGTCCGCCGACGCGGGCGCTACATGCAGGAAGCCGTGCCCGTCGGCGTGGGGGCGATGTCGGCAATCCTCGGCCTCGATGCCGACGCGGTCGCGCGCGCCTGTGTGGAGGCGGCGGAAGGCGACGTCGTCAGCCCCGCGAATCTCAACGGCGCCGGGCAGATTGCCATCGCCGGCGCGGCCGCCGCCGTCAAACGCGCGGGCGAGCGGGCGAAAGCCCTCGGCGCGAAACGCGTCATCCCGCTGCCCGTGAGCGCGCCCTTCCACTGCGCGCTGATGAAGCCCGCGGAGGACCGGCTCGCGCCGGAGCTGCGCGCGCTGCCGGCGCGCGATCCCCGCGTGCCCATCGTCGCCGACGTCGACGCCGAGCCGAAGCGGACCGGCCGCGACGCGATCGAGGCGCTCGTCCGCCAGGTGTCGTCGCCCGTCCGCTGGGAAGCCGTCGTGCAACGTCTTGCGTCCGAAGGCGTCACAACGTATGTTGAGGTGGGCCCCGGCACCGTGTTGAGCGGACTGATCAGGAAGATCCATCGCGACGCGAAGGTCGCCAGCTTCGGGAGCCCCGAGGACCTCGCGGCAGTCGAACAGGCGCTCGCCTGAAGGCTTCGCGCTGCTTCACCATGTTTTCACTGACCGGTAAAGTCGCGCTCGTGACCGGTGCATCCCGCGGCATCGGACGCGCGGTCGCCGAGCGCCTCGCGCAGCAGGGCGCGGTCGTCGTCGCCGCCGCCCGCGGCGATCACGCGGGCGCGTGCGCGTCGGCGCTCGCCGCCGCCGGCCACAAGGCCGACGCGCTGTCGCTCGACGTCACCGACGCGTCCGCCCTCGAGAAGGTGCCAGGCGATATCGTCGCGAAGCACGGACGGCTGGATATCATCGTCAGCAATGCCGGCATTACGCGCGACCAGCTGCTGATGCGGATGAAGCGCGACGACTGGGACGCGGTGATGGCGACCAACCTGACCGCGACGTTCGTCCTGGCTCAGGCCGCGATGCGGCCGATGCTCAAGCAGCGCGGCGGCCGGATCATTGCCGTCAGCTCCGTCGTGGGACAGATGGGCAACGCCGGGCAGACCAACTACGCTGCGTCGAAGGCCGGCCTGATCGGGTTCGCCAAATCGCTGGCGCGCGAAGTGGCCTCGCGCGGGATCACCGTCAACGTCATCGCGCCCGGCATGATCGAGACGGACATGACGTCGGCGCTTCCCGAGCAGGCCCGCGCCGATCTGGCGGCGCAGATTCCGCTCGGCCGCCTCGGATCGCCCGACGATGTGGCGTGGGCGGCGTGCTTGCTTGCGTCCGACGAGGCAGCGTATATTACAGGGCACGTCGTCGCCGTCAACGGCGGCATGTACATGTGACTTTCGATAGGAGGCGTTTGTGGCCGTATCCGACAAAGTGAAGAGCATCATCGTGGAGCAGCTCGGAGTCGACGAAGAAGAAGTGACTCCGGATGCATCGTTCGTGGACGACCTTGGCGCCGACTCGCTCGACACCGTGGAGCTGGTGATGGCGTTCGAGGAGGAATTCGGCATCGAGATTCCCGACGAGGACGCGGAGAAGATCACGCGCGTCAAGGAAGCCGTCGAGTACATCGAGTCGCACGCCAAGGCGAAAAAATAACGGCCCGGGCGGAGCAGCATGACCGACAAACGACGGGTCGTCGTGACGGGCATCGGGCTGGTGTCCTCGCTCGGCATCGGCACCGAGGCCAACTGGAAGTCGCTCTCGGCCGGGTGCAGCGGCATCGGACCGATCACCCATTTCGATACCACGAACTTCGCGACCCGCATCGCCGGCGAAGTCCGTGGGTTCGATCCCCTGCAGTTCATCGAGAAGAAGGACGTCAAGAAGATGGACGCCTTCATCCATTACGCGATTGCGGCGTCGCAGTTCGCGATGGACGACGCGGCGGTGCCGGTGACGCCCGAAACCGCGCCGCGCATCGGCGTCTTTCTGGCGTCGGGCATCGGCGGGTTCTCGACGATCGAGCGCGAGCACAAGGCGTTTCTCGACGGCGGTCCGCGCAAGATCTCCCCGTTCTTCATCCCGTCGGCCATCATCAACCTCGCGGCCGGACAGGTGTCGATCCGTTTTGGCGCCAAGGGGCCCAACTCCGCCACCTGCACGGCGTGCTCCGCCTCGGCGCACGCGCTCGGTGACGCCTACGAGATCATCCGGCGCGATGATGCGGACGTGATGATCGCGGGCGGATCCGAGGCGGCGATTACGCCGATGGGCGTGGGCGGGTTCGGGGCGCTTCGCGCGCTCTCCACGCGCAACGACGAGCCGGCGAGAGCCAGCCGTCCCTTCGACAAGGATCGCGACGGCTTCGTCGTCGGCGAGGGCGCAGGCGTGCTCATCCTCGAGGAGCTCGGACACGCGAAGCGGCGCGGAGCGAAGATCTATGCCGAGCTCGTCGGCTACGGCATGTCGGCCGACGCATACCACATTACGGCGCCGTCCGAGGACGGCGACGGTCCGTTCCGCGTCATGGGACGCGCGATGGCGAGCGCCGGCCTGACGCCGAAGGACATCGATTACATCAACGCGCACGGCACGTCGACGCCTCACGGCGACAAAGTCGAGACGATCGCGATCAAACGCTGCTTCGGAGACGCCGCCAGGCACGTCGCCGTCTCGTCGACGAAGTCGATGACCGGCCACCTTCTCGGCGCCGCCGGCGGGCTCGAAGCCGGCATCACCGTACTGGCCATCCACCACCAGATGGCACCGCCGACGATCAACCTCGACCATCCCGACGCGGAGTGCGATCTCGACTACGTGCCCAACGCCGCGCGCTCCATGAAGATCGACTACGCGCTGTCGAACTCTTTTGGCTTCGGCGGGACGAACGCCGCGCTCCTCTTCAAGAGACTCAGCGCGTGAAAATCGCCGTCTGCATCAAGCAGGTCGTCACCCGGGAGTGGCAGCCGAGGCTCGACGACAGCAAGACCTGGATCCGGGAACAGGATGCCAGTTTCGAGATGAACGAGCCGGATCAATACGCGCTCGAGGAGGCGCTGCGGCTCAAAGAGAAGCACGGCGGCGAAGTGGTCGTCTGCTCGGCCGGACCTGCGCGCGTCGCGCAGGTGATTCGGGAAGCGCTCGCGCGCGGCGCCGATCGCGCCATCCACGTCGAGGACGATGCGCTGGCCAACGCGGACGCGTTCGTGGCAGCGGCGGCGCTCGCGGCGGCGATGAAGGATGAAGCGTTCGATCTCATCCTGACCGGCCTGCAGTCCGACGACCAGGGCTTTGCGCAGGTGGGCGTGATCCTCGCGGAGAAGCTCGGACTGCCGCACGCGACGATCATCATGGAAGTGAACGCCGAGGGGGGATCGCTTCGGGTCAAGCGGGAGCTGGAAGGCGGCTGGTTCCAGTGGGTCGCCATGCCGCTGCCCGCCGTGCTGACGATCCAGAGCGGTATCAACCAGCTCCGCTACGCCACGCTCAAGGGGATCATGGCGGCGAAGAAGAAGGACGTGAAGAAGGCCGCCGTCCCCTCCGGGCTCACCGCGCACCAGAAGATCGTCAGCCTCTACGTTCCCGAGAAGTCGAAGAAGACGCAGATCATCGGCGGCTCTCCGGCGGAGGCGGCCAAAGAGCTTGTGAAGAAGCTGCGTGACGAAGCGAGGGTCCTGTGATCCTCGTCATCGGCGAACAGCGGGACGGCAAGCTCAATCGCGCGACGTGGGAAGCGGTCGCCGGTGCGCAGAAGCTCGCCGCCTCGACGCCGATCACCGTCGTCGTTCCCGGCGGCCCTGGAGGGAATGGAGCGTCGGCCGCCGCGAACGAGATCGCCGCGGCGCAGGTGAAGGAAGTCGTCGTGCTGGAGCACGACGCGCTGACCGCTTACACGCCGGACGGGTTCACGGCGGCGCTTCAGGGCGTCATCAGCCAGCTCTCGCCGGCGTACGTGCTGCTGCCGCACACGTATCAGACCCGCGACTTCGCGCCGAAGCTCGCCGCGCGCCTCGATCGCGCCATCATCACCGACGTGACCGGCATCAAGACGGGGTCGGGGCAGGGAGCGGTGTTCACGCGGCCGATGTTTCAGGGCAAGCTCACGGCCGACGTCGTGCCGCAGGGGCCTGGACCGCATTTCGTGACGTTCCAGATCGGCGCGTTCCGGATTGATCAGGCCGCGCGCGGCGCGGCGCCCGCGTCCGTGCGATCGATGCCGGCGTCGGTCGACGCGTCCGCGATCCGCCAGAAGCCCGAGGCGCCGTTCCAGCAGGCGAAGCAGGCGGTCGACCTGTCGCAGGCCGAACGCATCGTGTCGGTCGGAAGAGGGATCAAGGAACAGGCGAACATCGGCATCGCCGAGCAGCTGGCGAAGGCGCTCGGCGCGGAGATTGCCGCGTCGCGGCCGATCTGTGATTCGGGGTGGCTGCCGATGGAGCGTCAGGTCGGCAGCTCGGGCCAGACGGTCGCGCCGAAGCTGTACCTGGCTCTTGGCATTTCCGGCGCGATTCAGCACCTCGTCGGCATGAAGGGCTCCCATACCGTCGTCGCCATCAACAAGGACCCCGACGCGCCGATCTTCGAGATTGCCGACTACGGCATCGTGGGCGATCTGTTCGAGATCGTGCCGGCGATGATCGAAGCGCTCAAGGCGTGAGCACGCTCGTCTTCTGGCTGCTGTTTCTGACGTTCGTCGGCGCGTTCATCGCGCAGGTGCAGCGCCGCGTCCGGATCATCGCAGCCGGCAAGAACACGTTCTCGCTGGACAACCTCGGCTTCCGCATCAACCGGTTCGTCCTCGACGTCCTCCTGCAGCGGAAGACCATCGTCGAACGGCCTGCGGCGGGCATCGCGCACGCGTTCGTGTTCTGGGGGTTCCTCGCGTTCGCGTTCTACACGCTGACGGAGTTTCTCCACGGCCTCGGGATCGTCGACCTCACCGGGACGCGCCTGTTCCTGAGCTACCGCTTGGCCCTCATGCCGTTCGCGATGGCGGTCCTGGGCGGCATCGTGTTCCTGCTGATCCGGCGCGCGTTCCTCCGTCCCGCGGGGCTGGGCGCGACCGTCTCGGCCGAGTCGATCGTCATCGCCCTGTTCATCGCGGCGCTCATGATCACGTTCCTGCTGCAGTTCGTCGTCGACCCGGCGACCACCTGGGTCGACGTGAACTGGTGGGCGCACATGTCGGTGATCCTCGCGTTCCTCGCGTTGATTCCCGCATCGAAGCATTTCCATCTCGTACTCTCGCCGCTGACGGTCTTCCTCAAAGGGAAGGAGCTCGGCGCGCTGCCGAACCTCGACTTCGAGAAGGAGGAAGTCGGCCTCGAGACGGTGAAAGATCTCGACGGCAAGATCCGGCTCGACGCGTTCACGTGCGTCGAATGCGGGCGCTGCCAGGTGAACTGTCCGGCATGGGGATCGGGCAAAGAGCTGAACCCGAAGACGATCATCCTGCAGACGCAGAACGCCCTGCTCGGGAAGGCGGAAGCCACTAAGCTCGTCGACGTCTACACCGACAAGGTGCTGTGGCAGTGCACGACCTGCGGTGCCAGCGAGAACCAGTGCCCGGTCGGCATCGAGCACCTGCCGCTGCTGATCGGATCGCGCCGCGGCCTCGTATCGAACGGCGACGCGCCGGACTATCTCGGCGCGATGTACAACCAGCTGGAGCGTCGAGGCAACATCTGGGGGCTCGGCTACGACCAGCGCCAGAAGTTCGTCACGTCCACCGGTCTCGAGATCTTCGACGCGTCGAAGCACGAGTACCTCGTCTGGCTCGGGTGCGCCGGTTCGTTCGAGGCGGACTACCAGAAGTCGCTGAAGTCGCTGTTCGAGATCCTGCGCCGGAAGGGCGTCACGTTCGGCGTCCTCGCCAAAGAGAAGTGCAACGGCGACCCCGCAAAGCGCACCGGCAACGAGTACATGTTCCAGGAGCTGGCCAACGCCAACATCGAGGATCTGAAGGCCGCCGGTCCGAAGAAGATCCTGACGTCGTGCCCGCACTGCGTGAAGACGATCGGCGAGGACTACAAGAAGTTCGGCTACGAGGTCGAGATCGTCCACTCGTCGGTCTACATCGAAGAGCTGACCCGTCAGCGGATCGCCGCCGATA
>DASQHH010000548.1:0-5514 GCA_035632195.1 Vicinamibacterales bacterium | reverse complement strand
CACCGCGCCGCGGTCATCGCCAAGCGCGATCGATACGAGCGCGGCGTCCGCGCGCTCATCGTCGAAGGGGTCCGGCGCGGCAAGCTGCGCGCCGCCGACGCGACGGTCGCCACACGCGCGTTCCTCGGCGCACTCAACTGGACGGCGCAGTGGTACCGGCCCGGCGGACAGCTCGATTCGCGCGCCATCGCAGACCGTGTCGCCGACTACGCCGTCGGAGGGCTTTTGAGGAATACGGAGCGCGAGGGTTCAGCCGAGCGCCGCCGCTCGCCTAAAGGCTCGCGCTCCGCATGACCTCCATCCACTTCACGGTCAATGCCGAGCCCGTCGACGTGTCGTTCGCGTCGTACAAGACGCTGCTCGAACTGCTGCGCGAGGACCTGAACCTGTGTGGCACCAAGCACGGCTGCGAGCTGGGCGAGTGCGGCGCCTGTGCCGTCCTGCTCGACGGTCAACCTGTGCTCTCGTGTCTGGTGCTTGGCGTCGAGTGCGACGGCCGCACCGTGACCACCGTCGAAGGTCTGGCATCGGACGGGCGTCTTCATCCCCTGCAGGAGACCTTCGCCGACCTCGGCGCGGCGCAGTGCGGCTACTGCACGCCGGGGTTTCTCGTCACCGCGAAGGCGCTCCTCGACGAGCATCCGCATCCGACGCGCGATCAGATTCGCGACGCGCTGTCGGGCAATCTCTGTCGATGTACCGGGTATCAACAGATCTTCGAGGCGGTCGAGGCGGCGATCGCGCGCTCGCCTGAAGGCTCGCGCGCCAACGGGCCGGAGCGCGAGGCTTTAGCCGAGCGGGAACGCTTATGAATCTCATCGGCAAACCCCGTCGGCGCGTCGACGCGCGCGCGAAGGTTACCGGGAAGACGGCGTTCGCGGACGACATCGTCCTGCCGCGCATGCTGCACTGCAAGCTGCTGCGCGCTCACGTGCCGCACGCGCGCATCGTGCGCATCGATGCGAGCCGTGCGCGCACGCATCCAGGCGTTCATCTCGTCCTGACCGGCCGCGATTTCCCCATCCCGTACGGGATTCTGCCGGTCAGCCAGGATGAGCACGCGCTCTGCACCGACCGCGTCCGGTTCGTCGGCGATCCGGTCGCGGCGGTGATTGCTCGAGACGAGGCGACGGCGTTCGAAGCGCTGGACCTGATCGACGTCGAGTACGAGCCGCTGCGGACGTTCGCGACGCCTGAGGAAAGCCTCGAGCACGAGTCGCCGCGCATCCACGACTACGGCGACCGCGGGAACATCCACAAGATCGTCGCGCTCGAGTTCGGCGACGCCGGCGCCGGCTTCGCCGCCGCCGACCGCGTCTTCGAGGACACCTTCTTCTACCAGGGCAGCACACACCTGGCGATCGAGCAGCACGCCGCCGTCGCGGCGAAGGACCCGGACGGCAAGCTGGTGCTGTGGTCGAGCACGCAGACGCCCCACTACGTGCACCGCGCGCTTGCGAAGTCGCTCGACATGCCCGCCGCCCACATCCGCGTCATCGCGACGCCCAACGGCGGCGGCTTCGGCTGCAAGAGCGACCCGTTCAACCACGAAATCGTCGTGTCCAGAGCCGCGCTGCTCCTCGACCGGCCCGTAAAGATCTGCCTGACGCGCGAAGAGGTCTTCTATTGCCACCGCGGCCGCCATCCCGTCCTCATGAAGTTCAAGACGGGCGTCAAACGCGACGGGACGATCACCGCGATGCAAGTCGAGACGCTCCTCGACGGCGGCGCCTACGGATCGTACGGCGTCGCGAGCACGTTCTACACCGGCGCGCTGCAGACGGTCACGTACCACATCCCGACATATCGCTTCCACGGCTGCCGCGTCTTCACGAACAAGCCGCCGTGCGGCCCCAAACGCGGCCACGGCACGCCGCAGAGCCGCTTCGGCCAGGAAATTCAGCTCGACAAGATCTCCGAAGCGCTGCGTCTGGATCCCGCCGAGATGCGACTCCGCATCGTCGAGCGCCCGGAGACGCTGACCGCGAACTATCTCCGCGTCGGCACAATCGGATTGAGCGAGTGCATCCGACGCGTGACGAAAGCGGCGGACTGGTCCAGCCGTTTCCGCAAGCTGCCGTTCGGCCGAGGCATAGGCCTCGCATGCTCGTCGTATCTTTCCGGCGCGGGGCTGCCCATCTACTGGAACGACATGCCGCACAGCGGCGTCCAGCTGAAACTCGATCGCAGTGGCGGCGTCACGGCCTTCTGCGGCGCCACGGAGATCGGACAGGGGTCGGACGACGTACTCGTCGCGTGCGTTGCGGAGATTCTGGGGATCGACCCCATGGACATCCGCGCCGTGACGGGCGATACAGACCTCACGCCGGTCGATCTCGGCTCGTACTCGAGCCGTGTGACGCTGATGATGGGCAACGCTGCGATTCAGGCCGCCGAGCGCGCGCGCGACCTCCTCGCACAGGCCGTCGCCGCACAGCTGCAGATGCCCCGCGATCGTCTCGCGTTTGCCGATCGCCGCGTGTTTGACGTCGAAAATCCCGAGAAGGGCGTCAGCTTCGCCGAAGCCGTCGTATTCGCCGAGACGATGTTCGGGACCATCGGCACCGTCGGGTCGTACACGCCGCCGAAGTCCGCGGCGAAGTTCAAGGGCGGCGGCGTCGGCCCCTCGCCCACGTACTCGTACTCCGCCGCGGTCGTCGAAGTGGACGTCGACCCGTCCACCGGGTGGATTCACGTGCCGCGCGTATGGATTGCGCACGATATCGGGCGTGCGCTGAACCCGCCGCTCGTGCGCGGACAGGTCGAAGGCAGCGTCTACATGGCGCTCGGTGAGGCGCTCATGGAGGAACAGACGTTCCGCCGGCTGCCGCCGCGGCTGTCGAACGCGCTCGTGCACAAGTTCCCGTCGATGCTCGAATACAAGAGCCCCACGACGCTCGACATGCCGGAGGTGTTCACGGAGCTCGTCGAGAATCCCGATCCGCGCGGGCCGTTCGGCGCGAAAGAAGTCGGCCAGGGGCCGCTGCTGCCCGTGATGCCGGCGGTGGCGAACGCAGTCTACGACGCGGTCGGCGTGCGCATCGACGAGGTGCCGATCACACCGGAGAAGATTGTCAAAGCGCTCGAAGCGAAGGCGAACGGGCGGGAGCCGCGATTCGGGCCCGCGCGCTTCCCGACGATCGCGTGGCCCGAACCGGTTCGCGTCGCTCCGCCCTGGGATGGCGGAGATGGAACGGCAGTTCGCTCGACTAAAGGCCCGCGCTCCGACCGACAGGAGCGCGAGGCTTCAGCCGAGCGCCAGGGAGGCGCACGGCGATGATGCGCCTCCCGGAGTTCCAGTTCAGGGCGCCGCGCGGCATCGCGGAAGCGGTCGACATGCTCGCCGCGTCAGCACCGGGCGACGCGATGCTCCTGGCGGGAGGCACGGATCTGCTGCCGAACATGAAGCGGCGCCAGCAGGTCCCGCGGACGCTCATCAGCCTTCGGCGCTGCGTCGATCTGCGCGGCATGGGCCTGCTTCCCGCGGGCGAATTCGTCATCGGCGCGGGCACGACTCTCACCGAGGTCGTCCGCGACGACCGCATCCGGCAGTCGTGCGGCGCGCTGTGGCAGGCCGCGGCGCAGGTCGCGACGCCGCACCTGCGCAACATGGGGACGCTCGGCGGCAACCTGTGCCTCGACACCCGCTGCAACTACTACGACCAGAACTACGAGGGGCGCAAGGCGATCGACTTCTGCATGAAGAAAGACGGGCGGACGTGCTGGGTCGCGACGTCCAGTCCGAAGTGCCTGGCCGTGTCGTCCACCGACACGGCGCCCGCGCTTATCGCACTCGGAGCCGAGATGTCGCTCGCGGGGCCGGACGGCATCCGCCGGATTCCCGTCTCGGACTTCTATCGCAACGACGGCATCGAGTACCTGACGCGCCGCAGCGGCGAGATCGTCACCGACGTCCACGTTCCGCCGCAGGACGGCTGGCGCAGCACGTACTGGAAGCTGCGGCGCCGGGGCGCGTTCGATTTTCCGGTCCTGTCGGTTGCCGCGGCCGCGCGGCTCGACCGCGACGGCACCGTTGTCAACACGCGGATCGTGCTTGGCGCCGTCGCGTCCCGTCCGATGGAGGCGCCCGACGCCGCGCGCGCGCTCGTCGGCCGTCCGCTCACCGATGCGGCGATTGCCGATGCCGCGGACGCTGCCGCGAGGCCGGCGCGCCCGATGGACAACACCGACTTCGCACTGGTCTGGCGCAAGCGTGTCACGCGGGATTTCGTAGGATATGCGCTGCGGGAAATACGCGGCGACGACATGAGCGCACTGCGCCGCCGCGTATCGAGGATGCTGCTCTAGCCCTTCGCCTTCCGCCGATCGGCCCAGTACTTCTTCATGCGAATCGAGACGGCTCTGCGCGCAGCGGCGGACATCCTGCTGCGCCTGCGGCGACGAGGCGTCTCGTCCTTCGCAACGCCGGCCCGGCGTCCGGCGCTGAGTCCGGGAAACGCGCGACGTATCGCCGTGATCTCACCTTGCAACTGTTCGAGCCGTGCGCGCGCGCCGAGCCTTTCAAGTTCCTTACGATCGAAGTCTGCCACGGACCCTCCTGCAAGAGTCGTTTTGGCCGCACCGGCCAAGAATTTGGCCACCGATCCTATCAGTAACCGGCTGGGCCGGAGCCAACCGACTTCCCGGCGCCCCCCTGCCGGGCTTGCTGGACGATTTTGACCCCGGCGCTGGCTCCGACGCGGGTGGCACCCGCCGCAATCTTGGCCTGCACCGCTTCGAGGTCCCGGACGCCGCCGGCGGCTTTGACCCCCATTTCCGCCCCGACCACCCGCCGCATCAGAGCGACATCGGCGGCCGTGGCGCCGCCAGGGCCGAACCCGGTCGACGTCTTGACATAGTCGGCAGCCGCCGCCTTCGCCAGCGTGCAGGCGGTGACCTTCTCGTCGTCGGTCAGGAGCGCCGCTTCGATGATGACCTTGCTGAGGACGCCGCAGTCGCGGCACGGCGTGGCGACCGCATCGATGTCGCGCTCGACGGTCGCCAGATCGCCCGACTTGAGCGCGCCGACGTTGATGACCATGTCGATTTCGCGCGCGCCGTCGAAGATCGCGCGCCGCGTCTCGTAGCCCTTGACGTCGGCCGTCGTCGCGCCGAGCGGAAACCCGACGACCGAGCACGTGAGCACGCCGGTGCCCTGCAGCAGGCGCGCGCAGGTCGCGACCCACGTCGGGTTCACGCACACCGTCGCGAACTTGAACTGCGCGGCCTCGCGGCAGAGATCTTCGATGTTCTTGCGCGTCGCGTCGGGCTTGAGCAGCGTGTGATCGATCATCGCCGCGATGCCGGCCGGCGCGCCCCCCGTGGCGTGCACGCCGACGCGCGTCGCGCCGGCGTCGATGACGCCGCGGAGACGGTCGGGGCAGCAGTCGGGGAGAACGGAATGACAGCTGCAGCGCGCTTGAGGACGGCCCTGCACCGCCGCCATCTCCGCGACGATGATGTCGATGAGGCGTTGAAGCTCTTCGCGTGTCACGTCAGGGTTCAAGGTTCAAG
>DASQHH010000547.1:0-2251 GCA_035632195.1 Vicinamibacterales bacterium | reverse complement strand
TGCACTTCAGGCGCTTCGACGCGAAGACGCGTGCCCTTCACGTCGTCATCATGGTCACGTTCCTCGGGCTCGCGGCGACCGGGATGCCGCTGCTGTTCAGCGAAGCGCCGTGGGCGCGCCTGCTTGCACAGCTGTTCGGCGGCTTCCGCGGCGCCGGCATCGTCCATCGCTTCATGGGGGCGACGCTCCTTGCGGCGGTCGCGTACCACGTGTTCGACGTCGTGTGGCGCGCGTTCGTCCGGGGCGAGCGGGGGCTGTTCTGGGGGCCGACGTCGATGGTGCCGCAGAAGCGGGACTTCACCGATTTCTTCCGGATGATGCAGTGGTTCTTCGGTCTCGGACCGCGTCCGACGTTCGAGCACTTCGCCTACTGGGAGAAGTTCGACTACTGGGCGGTGCTCTGGGGGACGCTCATCATGGGTGCGGCGGGGCTCGTTCTGTGGTTTCCGATCGCCGCCTCGCGCGTCCTGCCCGGCTGGCTGTTCAACGTCGCCCTTTTCGTCCATGGCGCCGAAGCATCTCTGGCGATTGGCTTCATTTTCGCGGTGCATTTCTTCAACGGCCATCTGCGTCCCGGCAAGTTCCCGATGGATCTCGTGATCTTCACCGGTTCGGTGTCCGGCCGGGAGCTCCGGCATGAACGCCGCGCGGAGTACGAACGGCTCGTCGCCTCGGGCGCGCCGGCTGCCTCCACGCTGGCGACGCCGCCGACGGCCGAAATGATCCGCCGGGGGTACATCGTCGGTACAATTGGCCTGGCCCTGGGGCTCGGGCTGTTCGCGCTAATCGTCTACGCAGTGGCGCGGTAGGCAGCGGCGTTCGCCGCGGAGGGACGGCTGATGTCGATCGCTGCAAGTGCGGTCCGGAATCGGATCTCGATTGCAGGTGCGGTGCTCGCGACGCTGGGCGCCGTGCTGTTCCTCGTGGTGTTTCTGGCGGATCTGTTCGGTCTTCACACGAACCCGTACATCGGGATCGTCTTCTTTCTGATTCTTCCGGGCATTTTTCTCTCTGGGCTCGCGCTGATTCCGATTGGCGCCTGGATCGAGCGGCGGCGGCGCCGGCGCGGCCACGCGTCGTCCCCGCTGCTGTGGCCGCGCCTCGATCTGAACGATCCCGTGACGCGGCGCGGCGTCTTCATCTTCCTCGTCATGACGCTCGCGAACATCGTCATCGTGTCGCTTGCAGCGTATCGCGGGATCGAATACATGGACTCGCCGCAGTTCTGCGGCCAGGTCTGCCACACGGTGATGAAGCCGGAGTTCACGGCGTATCAGGACAGCGCGCACTCGCGGGTCGCCTGCGTCCAATGCCACATCGGCGCCGGCGCGTCGTGGTTTGCGAAGTCGAAGATTTCAGGCACGCGCCAGGTCCTCGCCGTCTCGTTCCACACATACTCCACGCCGATTCCGTCGCCCGTCGAGAACCTGCGTCCGGCGCGCGAGACGTGCGAGACGTGCCACTGGCCCGAGAAGTTCCACGGCGACAAGGTCGTCGTCGTCAAGGAGTACGCGGACGACGAGAAGAACACGGAGACGGTGACCACGCTCAACGTGCACGTCGGCGGCGGCAGCGAGCGGCTCGGAATCGCGCAGGGAATCCACTGGCACATGAACGTCGCCAACGACGTGGAGTACATCACGACCGACGGCAAACGCCAGGTGATCCCGTGGGTGCGCGTGAAAGATCGCTTCGGTAACGTCCGGGAGTACACGGCGGAGGGAGCGAAGCCGGAGGATCTCGCGAAAGGCGAGCGCCGACGGATGGACTGCATGGACTGCCACAACCGCCCCGCGCACGCGATCGCGGCGACGCCCGAACGCGCCGTGAACGAGCTGATGGCGCGCGGCGACATTCCGCAGTCGCTGCCGTTCGCGCACCGGGAAGCCGTCAAGGCGCTGAAGGCCAGCTATCCGACCGACGCCGCTGCGGATCAGGGAATTTCCCGCAGCCTGCGGGATTTCTACCGGTCGCAGAGCAGCGACATCTACATGACGAAGCGGCAGGAGGTGGAGAAGGCGGTCCAGGCCGCGCTGACGATCTATCGCCGCAACGTCTTCCCGGACATGAAGGTGCAGTTCGGCACGTATCCGAACAACATCGGCCACATGGACTTTCCGGGCTGCTTCCGCTGCCACGACGACAACCACAAGACGAAGGACGGCAAGAAGATCGGGCAGGACTGCGACACCTGTCACGAAATCAAGTAGCTGGCCCTGCCTTTGCTGAATCCCTAGCGAACTTCCGGTTT
>DASQHH010000546.1:0-8716 GCA_035632195.1 Vicinamibacterales bacterium | reverse complement strand
AAACGAGCTGCTGCGCGTGCTCGTGCTCAGGAAGCCGCCGAGGTTAACGCTGTTCGTCAGGTTGAAGACTTCCCACCGCGCCTGCAGGCGCGCGCTGCCCTGAAGCTTGAATTCCTTGACGAAGTTCAAGTCGAGCTGGCGGAAGATCGGTCCGCGTCCCGTGTCTCTGCCGCAGGTGCCGAGCGTGCCTGCCGGCGGATTCGCGAATGCCTGCGCCGCGTTGGTGATCGCCGACCGGGACGTGTTCGGATCCGGGAAGAGGTAACTGAGATCGTAGTTGTAGATCGGATCCGCCAGACAGTTGGCGCGGATGGCGTTGATCGCCTGGCCCGAGATGTCGGTGGATCCCTGGCCGAACGTGAACGGTCTGCCGGACAGTGCCGTCAGCACCGCTCCAATCTGAAGGGGAGGACCGTCAACCGACGTCATCGGCACCTCGTAGCTGCCGCCGAAGTTGAAGTTGTGGCGGACGTCGTACGTGCACGGCCCGAGGTCGTTCGTCGGATCGTACGGATTCGTCGCCTGCAGCGTCGACGGCGCCCGGTTCGTCGACTGGTAATCGGTGCACTTCGAGAGCGTGTAGTTGTACTGCGTATTGATGCCGTGCCACTGGTTCTGACGGAACGAGAACTGGACGCTGTTGAACCACGACCGGCCGTCGTTGGTGAATTCCAGAATGTTCCGGAACTGCGGGAACTGCGAGTAGAAGGGGCGTCGCGTGTCAACCGCTCCGGTGGTCGGCGAGCCGAGCGGGGGCGCGTTGATGTTCACGCGCGACACGAGATCGATGCCGCGCGACCCGACGTACGACACCGTCGCGGAGTTGTTGGCGCCGATCTGCCGCTGCAACGTCGTGTGGAAGTAGTGGTAGTACCCGGAATGGAAGTCCGGGCTCACGGCGGTGATGTTGAATGGCGGAGCGCCTGACGGGTTGGAGCCGAAGATCGGCACGCCAGGCTGGAGGCACACGTAGTCGCCGCCGGCCACCGAGTTGTTCGGATCGAGGCACGTGGCGTTCGCTGCGTCCGGTGTCACCTTCGGCGACTGGCTGAACGCCACGCTGAAGACGCCGAGCGTCGGCGTGTTGAAGAGTCCCGGATGCAGCGTGCCCATCGGGGTCGTGTCGTAGGTCAACGCGTAGCCGGCACGCACGCTGGTCCTGCCGTCGCCGGCCGGATCCCACGCGAAACCGGCGCGCGGTCCGAAGTTGTTCTTGTCGGCTTTATAGAGCGTCGGCAGCGCGCTCGTTCCGAGCTGCCCCAGGCCCACCCCGGGGAGGAAATTCGTCGCCAGGTTGTTCTCCTCGCTGAGCGGCATGGTCAGCTCGTAGCGGAGTCCGAGGCTCACCGTCAGACGAGATGACACCTTCCAGTCGTCGTTGATGTACATGCCGCCGGCTTTCTGCGTCATGTTGCGTTCGGTATTGCCGAAGGATCGGCTCGCCTGTTCGAAGCGCGCCAGGAGAAGCCCGACGAGCGCATCGACGTCGTTGCCGCTGCTGCCGTTGGCGGTCAGCGACGTGCGCGCCTGGTCGCGGATGCTCTTGTTGTACATCCGGTCCCAGTTGCCGCCGATTTTAATCGTGTGCTCGCCGCGGGTGTTCGTGATGGACCCGGCCAGCGAGAAATCGGTGCTCGGCGTCACGAAGATGGGATAACCGGCGACGCCGCCGACATTGCCGAACGGCGTCGAAATGCCGGGCACGCCGAGGTTGGCGCCGCTGAGCGGACCGGTGTTGATGCCGAGCGACTGCGGGTCGACGCTGTTGTTGACGACGATCGGATTCCAGAACCGGTTGAATCCGAAGCGCGTCTCCAGCATCGTGTGGTTCGAAAGCGTCGAGTTCCAGACGACGCCGACCAGCGCGGCGGTCGTCGGATCGGTGACCGAGTTGAAGAAATCGACCGGCTGGTTCGGCGACACGATCTCGCCGCTGTTGCCGGCCGGCGACGATTGATAGCTCCGGCCGTAGAACACGCGCTCGTTGATCAGGTTGTTCGCGTTCAGCTGGTGATCCACCTTGATCGAAAACGTGTTCATGTTCGCGACCGTCGTGCCGTTGATGTGCTGGCTGCCGCTCGGATCGGTCGGGTAGAACTTCAACAGGGCCTCGCCAATCGGGCTGGTCTTGAGCCCGGCGGCGGCAATGCGCGCCCGCGCCGTCGCGATCTGCGCATCCGTCGGCACGTGGACGTCGTACGGTGAAATGACGCTGAGGCGCTGTCCCTCGTAATACCCGAAGAAGAACGCTTTGTCCTTCTGAATCGGGCCGCCGAACGTTCCGCCGTACTGGTTGTTCGTGACGGGCGTTGGCGTCGCGTCCGTGCCCAGTTTCTGCGCGGCGCGTTCGTCGAAGTAGTTCGGCGAATCGAATCGGTTATCGTGCCTGAAGTAATAGCCGGTCCCGTGCGCCACGTTCGTGCCGCTCTTCATGACGATGATGACCGCAGCACCACCCTTGCCGCCGAATTCCGCCGACGGCGTCTGCTGGACGTTCATTTCGCCGATCGCGTCCATCGGCACCAGCGTAGCCGGTATGCCGACGATCGCCGTCTGGTTCATCACCGTGTCGCCGTAGTAGACCTCGTTGTTCGAGATGCCGTCGATCATGAAGTTGTTCGACGAGGTCCGCGCGCCGCCGATGTTGACACCCTGGAACCCGCCGCCGGCGCGGTGCTGCACGCCGGGCATCACGTTCAGCAGCGAATTGAAGTCACGTCCGCTGAGCGGCATCTCCTCGATGCGCGCGCTGTCGACGCGGCTGTTCAGTTTGTCCGAGTACTCGATGAGCGGCGACACCGCCTCGACGGTCACCGTTTCCGCGACGCTGCCGACTTCCAGCTTGAAGTCGGTCTTCGCGACCGAGTTGGCGGTCACGGACGCTTCGCGGTTGACGGTCTTGAACCCCTGCAGCTCCGCCGTCACCGTGTAGACGCAGACCGGGACTTCCGGGATGGTGAACCCGCCCTGGCTGTCGCTGACTGCGGTCCGGGTCAGCCGGGTGTCGGCGCAGACCGCCGTAACGGTGGCGCCTGGCAGCACGGCATTGGTGCTGTCCATGATGGTGCCGCTGATTTCACCGGTGGTCCGCTGCGCGAACGCAGGAGCAGAAAGGAGAGCCAACGAGACGCTGAGAGCAAGGACTGCCAGGCATCGACAACGGTCCATTCACCACCTCGCGTTTTGAGTGGGGTCTCTGCGAACGAATGGGGTGGTTTGTAAACCGGACGGAAGGGAGTGTCAAGAAAAGTTCACAGAGGCAGCAGGCGGCGGTCGCTGGAGTCCGTTCGAGGACGCTAGCGGTCTTTGAAGCTGCCGACCGCGTCGTCTTCGGCTGCGTAGAGCTCGAAAATGGGAGTCAGCTTCGTCACCTCCATCAGGTCGCGCACACGCTGGCTGACCGCGCAAATCTTCAGACGCCCGCCGCGCTGCGCCACGGTGATTGCGGTCCGCGCCAGTCCGCCGATGCCGGTGCTGTCGATGTAGGGGACGCGGTGCAGGTTCAGCACGTATTTCTTGAATCCATCGTCCGCGTGCTGGCGGACCAGCGGGCGCAGGCCCTGGTCGTCCGACAGGTCCGTCCGCGTGGCGGGCTCGAGCACGACGACGTCGCCGCGGACGCGGAAGGTGATGGCCGACACCGGCGGCGAGTGTACTACTCCTCCATCGGATGGGGTTCGACTGCGCTTCGCTGGGGTCGTTTCTTCAGCTCGCCCACTCGCAGAACTCGGCGTCCAACCTTGCGAGTTCATCGGCCGACCCGTCAGGCGCCGGGAACGGCGCGCGGAATGTGAACGCGTGCGCAGTCGGACCGTGCGCCTTGAGGTATGCGAGCCGGTCGAGCGCTTCGGCGACGGTCGGGATGTGGCCGGCGGGCACCCACCAGAGGACGAGAATCGGGCCCTCGAGCGGCTCGAACCACTGTTTGCGGTCGCGCATCGGTCCGAGGTGATGGGACTTGTAGACGAACTGCTGAAGCGCGTCGAGCGACTCCCACACCGACATGTTCATCGCCATCAGCGCATCGTCCGGGTACGGGCGGATGGCCGTCGCGTTGCCGTCCTCGGTCTGCAGCCGCCAGACGAAACCCGGGCTCGCGTCGGCGAGCGCATTAATCGGATCGAGCTGACTCTTGAAGCCAGCCATGATCGGGTCGTCGATCGGCGCGCGCATGCGCCCGATGTTCAGTTGCGCGAGGTGGAACTGCGGCACAGACGCTCCTTGTCAGCCGACAAGCGTATCCTAAGGCGTTATGGTGGGCGGCGACGTTCTGCTGATTGGCTCCGAGGCGCAGCCGTTCGCCAAGACCGGAGGGTTGGCGGACGTCCTCGGCGCGCTGCCGTCCGCGCTCGTGCGCGCGGGATGGAACGCGACCGTCGCCATCCCGAAGTATCGCGGCGTCGAGGCCGGGACGCTGCTCGAGAGGTTTCCGGTCACAGTCGGCGCGTACACTGCCGATGTCGGGTTCTTCGCCGCCGATCTGCCCGGTCCGGAGGGCGGGGCACAGAGTAACAACACCGCCCGCGCGCTGCTCGTCGACTGTCCCGATCTCTTCGATCGCGACCAGCTCTACGCGGTCGACAACGTCGACTACCCGGACAACGCGCGGCGCTTTGCAATGCTCGTCCGCGCCGCGCTGGAATTCGCCGGACGCCAGCCGCGCGCGCCGGACATCGTCCATGCCCACGACTGGCAGGCGGCCCTCGCGCCGGTGTACTTGAAATCGCTGTACGCGACGCATCCGGTGCTGGCCGGCACACCGAGCGTCCTGACGATTCACAACCTCGCGTATCAGGGACTGTTCGAAGCGGACTGGCTGCCGCGGCTCGACCTGGGATGGGATCAGCTCGGCATCGAGCGCATGGAGTTCTACGGCCGCATCAGCTTTCTGAAGGGCGGCATCAACGACGCGGACGCCATCACGACGGTCAGTCCGCGCTACGCGCAGGAGATCCAGACGCCCGAGCTCGGGTTCGGCTTCGACGGCATCATCACGCGGCGCGCGCCGGACGTGGTGGGCATCCTGAACGGCATCGACACGCGCGAATGGGACCCGGCCGCGGATCCGTATCTGCCGCATGCCTATTCCGCCGCGGACATGACCGGCAAGGCGGCGGCGAAAGCGGAGATTCTGCGCCGCTTCGGCATCACGGCGTTCGACGCGCAGGTGCGGCCGCTGGTGGGGATGGTGTCGCGGATGGTCGACCAGAAGGGGCTCGATCTCATCGCCGCAATCGACGAAGAGCTGCCGGGCCTCGACGCGTCGTTCATCGTGCTCGGCACGGGCGAGGCGCACTACCAGAAGATGTGGACGACGCTCGCGGCGGAGTATCCGGAGCGGATCGGCGCGCGCATCGGTTTCGACGAAGAGCTCGCGCACCTCATCGAGGCGGGGGCGGACATTTTCCTGATGCCGTCGCAGTTCGAGCCGTGCGGCCTCAACCAGATGTACAGCATGAGGTACGGCACCGTACCCGTCGTCCACGCCGTCGGCGGCCTTGCGGACACGGTCGTGGACCAGGGGCCGCGGCGCCCGAAGGCGACGGGCTTCGCCTTTTCGGAGTACACGCCCGAAGCGCTGATGGCCGCGCTGAGCCGGGCGCTCAAGCTCTTCGCGGACAAGAAGAAATGGCGCGCTTTGCAGCTTTCGGGCATGCGCCAGGATTTTTCCTGGGACCGTTCAGCTGCCGAGTACGTCAAAATGTATGAACGCCTCGTCGCAGCGAGGCCAGATGTAGGGCGGTCCTTCAGGGCCGCCGGACGTAGGGCGGGCCTGTAGGCTCGCTGCGCTGGGAGACGACCAATGGCAGGCGACAACGTGCAAACGTTTACGGACGGCAATTTCGAGGACACGGTGCTGAAGGCGGGCGCGCCGGTGCTGGTGGATTTCTGGGCGGAGTGGTGCGGCCCCTGCAAGCGGCTGGCGCCGACCGTCGACGCGCTCGCGAGCGAATACGCCGGCAAGGTAACGGTTGGCAAGCTCAACGTCGACGAGAACCCCACCGTCTCGTTCAAGTATCAGGTGCGCGGCATCCCGACGCTGCTCCTCTTCAAGGGCGGCCAGGTCGTCGAATCAATCGTGGGGATGGCGCCGAAGGACGATCTGAAGAAGGCCATCGACAAGCACATCTAATGGCGTCGCGTAACGTCGTGATCATCGGGTCAGGCCCCGCCGGCCTGACCGCCGCTCTCTACAGCGCGCGCGCCAACCTCAACCCGCTCGTCATCGAAGGCCTCGAGTCCGGCGGACAGCTGATGATGACGACGCTCGTGGAGAACTTCCCCGGGCACAAGGAAGGCATCATGGGCCCGGATCTCATGGGCGAGATGCGCTCGCAGGCGCAGAAGTTCGGCGCCGAGATCCTCCAGGGCCACGTGACGAAGGTGTCGCTCTGCGACCATCCGTTCACGGTGAAGACAGACGACGCTGAATACAAGGCGAAGACGGTGATCATCGCGACCGGCGCGTCGGCGCGGCTGCTGGGGCTGCCGTCGGAGCGCACGCTCATGGGCCACGGCGTCTCGACGTGCGCGACCTGCGACGGGTACTTTTTCCGCGGCCAGGACATCGCCGTGGTCGGCGGCGGCGATTCGGCGATGGAAGAGGCAGTGTTCCTCACGCGCTTCGCCAGCAAGGTGACGGTCGTCCACCGGCGCGACACGCTGCGCGCGTCGAAGATCATGCAGGACAAGGCGCGCGCGAATCCGAAGATCGCGTGGGTGTTGGACAGCGAAGTCGAGGAAATCAAGGACAGCGGCAAGGGCGAAGTGACGTCCATGGTCGTCCGCCACAACAAGACCGGCGCGAAGACGGACATCCCGGTCGCAGGCGTCTTCGTCGCGATCGGCCACACGCCGAATACGTCACTGTTCCGCGGCCAGCTCGAGATGGATCAGAACGGATACCTCGTCACGCACGACGGCGCGAAGACCAGCATTCCCGGCGTCTTCGCGTGCGGCGACGTCCAGGACCACATCTACCGGCAGGCGATCACCGCGGCCGGCACCGGCTGCATGGCCGCCATCGACGCGGAGCACTACATCGACAACATCCCGGAGCATCTCGCCGCAGTCTGACGACGGCGGGGAAAGCAACCGCAGAGACCGCGGAGGGCGCAGAGCATTCTTGTCCTGGTGAGGTCCCCGCGCGGGTCGGACGTCTCGCTTCGCTCGCCGTCCTCCCCGCGCCAGCGACGCCGGCCGTTGTCGCCGCGGTGCTAACGGCTGCGAGCGTGACGCACGGCGGCTCCGACAGCTTCCACGCTGATAGGCTCATCGGGCGCTTCGACAGCGGCGGCCGCGCCTCGTCCGCCAGGACCCCGGCGATTCAGCACACGGACACTTCCAGAAGGATCCCGGGGAGGCTCGAACGGCTGCGCGCCTCCGAAGAGCCATCGCTGCGGAGGCTCAAACGGCTTCCCGCCTCCGAAGAGCCATCGTCCGATCCACCTGGCGGCATGAACAAAGCGGCGGAAGCTCATTGAGGCTATTTTAGGTGAAGCACCTTGCCTGGCTTTCTGCCCGCCAGTGGGACGTCGTAATCCCGAAAACGGCCACTCTCCCGCCGAAACGGGCGCGCGATCGAGGGATCGGCCGGGCACGCGATTCGCTTAAGAGACGTAAACTCGTTCTTTCAAACCCGGAGTGAGCCCCATGACGAAGCGATCGTTCGTTCGCTATCTCTCGGCAAGTGCCCTGGTGACGCTGACGCTGCTCGTCGCCATTCCCGCCGGCGCGCAGAACATCATCGGCAAGGACAAGACCGGTCCGGTCCCGAACCCCGTCACGCTGGATCCGAAAGGACTGTTTCAGGACAAGTTCGTGAGCGTCGGCGACGACATGTTCATCGGCGGCCAGCCGACCGAAAAGGCGCTGCGCGAGCTCAAGGCAAAGGGCGTGACGATGGTCGTGAACCTGCGGATGCCGGAGGAGATGGCAAAGGTCGGCTTCGACGAGGCCGCGCTCGTGAAGACACTCGGCATGAAGTACGTCCACATTCCGATGCGGGGAACAGCCGCCAATCCGTACGGGCCGAAGCAGCTCGACGCCTTCGCGGCGGCGATGGCCGAGGCGGACGGCAAGGTGCTCCTGCACTGCACGATCGCCTGGCGGGCGAGCCATCTCTGGGGCGCGTACCTGATTCGCGAGCGGAAGGTTCCGGTCCAGGCGGCGCTCGCGCAGGCGCGGATGATCAACCTGATGGACGACATGCGGATGGGCAGCGACGATTTCCAGCCGCTCGAGGGATTCCTCGGACACGCCGTTCCCGAGATCGGCCACCCGAAGTAGGGCAGGTAGGGCGGGTAGGGCAGGTGGGGCTGGTAGGGGAATAAACGATGACGCTCACCCGACGCGAGTTCGTTCAGTTAGCCGCGGCGCTGGGCGCCTCGCTGGCGTGGGGCGGCCCGGCTCGCGCGTCGACCACCGGCTGGCGTGAACGGCGCGACCTGTATCCGGAGGGCGTCGCGTCCGGCGATCCCGATTCGACGAGCGTGATCCTCTGGACCCGGCGGCCGTTCCCGGGGGCAGGGGCCCCGGGAGTGAGGGACGCGTCGGGCAGACACGTGCTCACGGTGGAGGTTGCCGAGGACGATGCCTTCCGGCGCGTCGTCGCCAAAGCGTCCGCGCCGGTCTCAGCCGAGTCGGATTGGACGACGCGCGTGCTGGTCGGCCGTCTCAAGCCTGCACGCGTCTACTGGTACCGCTTCACCGATGA
>DASQHH010000545.1:0-1905 GCA_035632195.1 Vicinamibacterales bacterium | reverse complement strand
CGCCGGCAGCTTCGATGCTATCCTCAACGGCTGGCGCCGGCGCGCGGACGCGCACGGCGCGCGGGTCGAATGGACCGGCGCCGATGGTCCGCGATCCGGCGACGTCGTCGACATCGACGACGACGGTGCGCTGCTGGTGCGGGTCGCCGGAGCGACCGAGCGCATCGTCGGCGGTGAAGTACATTGGATGTAGGCCGGGTCCTTTAGAACCGGCAAATGAATCAATGCTCCTGGCCATCGACGTCGGCAACACGAACATCGTTCTCGGCGTCTTCGACGGGGAGGCGCTCGTCCAGAGCTGGCGGCTGCAGACGCTGCGCGAGCGCACCGCCGACGAGCTCGGTCTCATCGTCGACGGCCTCTTCAGCCACAGCCGGATCGAGCGCGTGCAGGTCCGCGGCATCATCCTCGGATCCGTCGTCCCGCCGCTCACCAGCACGATCCGATCGATGGCGCAGCGCTATTTCGGCGTGCCGGCGCTGACGATCGAGCCCGGCGTCGAAACGGGCATGCCGATCCTGTACGAGAATCCCGCCGAGGTCGGCGCGGACCGCATCGTCAACGGCATCGGCGCGATTGCGCGCTTCGGGCGCGACGGCCGGCCCATGATTGTCGTCGACTTCGGCACGGCGACGACGCTCGACGCGATCAGCGGCAAAGGGGAATATCTGGGAGGCGCCATCTGCCCCGGCATCCAGATTTCCGCGGACGCGCTGTTCCAGCGCGCGGCGCGGCTGCCGCGCATCGACGTCCGCCGCCCGGCCCGCATTGTCGGGAGGACGACGGTCGGGTCGATGGAGTCCGGGCTGTTCTGGGGTTACGTCGGGCTGGTCGAGGGCCTCGTCCGGCGCATGAACGACGAGCTCGGCGGACACGCGATCTGCATCGCGACCGGCGGCCTCGCCGACATCATCGCGCCCGAGACGCCGCTCATCCAGCACGTCGATCCGGATCTCACGCTCCACGGACTCCGCATCGTGTGGGAGCGGAATCATCGATAACCCGGATTACTGCCGCGAAATCGAAACGTATCTCTGCCGGAAGAACGACGGACATCTGATCCGGATTACCGGGCCGTCGTTCGAGATCGTCTCCGGGTGGTCGACGCGGGGGATTCCCATCAGAGTGGCGTTTGCCGGCATCGATCGATGCTTCGAGCGGTATCACCGCAAGGGGCCGCGGCGGCGTCCCCTGAAGATCGATTTCTGCGACGCGGACGTTCTGGATGCGTTCGACGAGTGGCGCCGCGCGACCGGCATCACGCCCACCGACGCGAGGGGCGCATCGGCGGGCGAGCCGGCTGTCGCGGCTCAACGCGGACGCGAATCGCTGCCCGCGCACTTGCAGCGCGTGGTCGTCAAGCTGACGGGCGCCCGCGCGAATGGTTCCCTGGACGCGGCGTTCGACGGCCTCATCGATCGTGTCGCGAAGGAGCACGACGCCGCGCGCGCCGGCGGGGCGGGGCTTCGCGGCGCGGCGCGGCAGGCGGCGATCGAGCGTCTGGCGGGGATCGACAGCGAACTGGTCCGCCGCGTCCGTGAATCACTCACGTCCGCGGAGCGTGACACGCTCGCGGCCGAGGCCGAGTCAGAGCTCGCAGCCTTCCGATCCGCCATGAGCGCGGAGGCTTACGGCCGCGCGCGCGAGGCCGCCATCGACCGTCTCGTGCGCGAGCGCAAGGGGTTGCCCACGATCGCGTTCGCATGACTCCGGGAGAAGTGCTGTCGCTGCTGATCGACAGGCCGGCCGCCGGCGGCCGGATGATCGCGCAGCTGGACGGCCGCATCGTGCTCGTGTCCGGCGCCATTCCCGGCGAGCGCGTCCGTGCCCGTGTCGAGCGCGTGTCGAAGAACGTCGCGTTCGCGGAGACCGTCGTCGTCGAGCAGCCGTCGCCCGACCGGCGCG
>DASQHH010000544.1:0-4299 GCA_035632195.1 Vicinamibacterales bacterium | reverse complement strand
GCGAGCAGCTGCAGACGCTGGCGCACGACTTCGGGATCGATCTGAACCTGCCCTTCTCGAAGCTGCCGCGGAAACAGCGCGAGGCGCTGCTATTCGGTGCGGGCAAGTTCGAGGGGCTGATTCCGAACCTGCGCCGCCGGTACGACGAGGGCAGCTGGGCCGATCAGGAAGAACTGGAGCCGTACCGGTCGCTGCGTCCGTGCCTCACGTGCAGCGGCCGCCGCCTGAAGCAGGAAAGCCTTTCGGTAAGGGTCAAGAACCGCACGATCTCCGACTACGTCGACCTGCCGATTTCCGAAGCGCTGAAGGTGTTCGACGATTTGTATCTGACCGATCGCGAGGCCATCATCGCGGAGCGGATCCTCAAGGAGATTCAGGAGCGGCTCCGCTTCCTCGACAACGTCGGCGTGGGATACCTGACGCTGGGACGGAGCGCGGCAACGCTGTCGGGCGGCGAGGGACAGCGCATCCGTCTCGCGACGCAGATCGGCGCCAATCTCACGGGCGTGCTGTACGTGCTCGACGAGCCGTCGATCGGCCTGCACCAGCGAGACAACCGCAAGCTGCTCGCCACGTTGTCGCGTCTGCGCGATCTCGGCAACACGGTGATCGTCGTCGAGCACGACGAGGAGACGATCCGCGTCGCCGACTACGTCATCGATCTCGGTCCGGGCGCCGGTGATCTCGGCGGCCACGTCATCTTCCAGGGCACCGCTCAGCGGCTGATGGAGGATCCCGAGTCGATCACCGGGGCCTATCTGACCGGCAAACGGCAGATCCCGACGCCGGCGCCACGACGGCAGCCCGGCAGGGGCGAGGTCGTAATCAAGGGCGCCCGTGCCAACAATTTGAAGAACATCGACGTGCGGATTCCGCTCGGCGTGCTGACGGCCGTCACCGGTGTCAGCGGCTCCGGCAAATCGACGCTCGTCAACGACATTCTGTACAAATCGCTGGCGAAGACGCTGTACAAGGCGGCGGACGACCCGGGCGAGCACGACGGCATCGAAGGCACTCAGCACGTCGACAAGGTCATCGAGATCGACCAGTCGCCGATCGGCCGGACGCCGCGCAGCAATCCGGCGACCTACACGGGACTCTTCACGTTCATCCGCGATCTGTTCGCCATGATGCCGGACGCGAAGACGCGCGGCTTCAAGCCGGGACGTTTCTCGTTCAACGTCAAAGGCGGCCGCTGCGAGGCGTGCCAGGGCGACGGCGTCATCGCCATCGAAATGCACTTCCTGCCCGACGTCTACGTGACGTGCGAGCAGTGCAAAGGCCGGCGGTACAACCGCGAGACGCTCGAAATCAAGTACCGCGGCAAGTCGATCGCCGACGTCCTCGACCTGACCGTCGACCAGGCGCTACCGCTGCTCGAGAACTTCCCGGCGATTGCCAACAAGCTGCGGACGCTGCAGGACGTGGGACTCGGCTATATCGAGCTCGGGCAGTCGGCGACGACGCTGTCGGGGGGCGAGGCGCAGCGAGTGAAGCTCGCCAAGGAGCTGTCGAAGCGCGGCACGGGCCGGACGCTCTACATCCTCGACGAGCCGACCACGGGCCTGCACTTCGAGGACACGCGAAAGCTGCTCGACGTCCTCACCAAGCTGGTCGACCAGGGCAACGCAATCGTCGTCATCGAGCACAATCTCGACGTCATCAAGTCTGCGGATCACGTGATCGACCTAGGCCCCGAGGGCGGCGTCGGGGGAGGGCGGATCGTGGCCGAAGGCACGCCCGAACAGGTGGCCGCCGATCCGAATTCGGCCACGGGTCGGTTCCTGGCGGACGTCTTCTCACAAAATCGTCATCAAGAACGAAAAACGGGATAACCCAGCCCGCTCAAGGGTTTGTGGTAGAATTGCCACAATTTTGGGTGCCATAGCTGTGGTTGCGGTACCACAAATTCGTATTTCCGGCAGTCGATCGCAACGTGTCGACGGCGTCTAAAGCACTGTCAAACCGGAGTGTTAGGGTGGCCAGCAGCATTTCGAACCGCTGGGCACTCTCTTTGCTCAGTTGTCTGTGCTGTCCCCCCTTCGCCTGAGAGGCTCATGGACGCACAGCGCACGCTTCGTCGACAAGTATCCTGTGTCGGAATCGGGCTTCACTCCGGCAACAAGGTCGAACTGAAACTCAAACCGGCGGTCGCCGATTTCGGCGTCCGTTTCCGGCGCTCGGATCTCGGGGATCATGAGATCCCGGCCACCGTTCAGCACCTGGCTGGCATCCAGCTGGCGACCGGCCTGGCGCGCAACGAGGTCTCGGTCGAAACGGTCGAACACGTGCTCGCGGCGCTGGTGAGCATGGGGATCGACAATGTGCTCATCGAGTTGAATTCGCCCGAAGTTCCGATCATGGACGGCAGCGCGGCGTCGTTCGTGCACCTGATCAACGAAGCCGGCGTCCGCAAGCTGGCCTCTCCGCGCAAGTACCTGAAGATCGTCCGGCCGATCGCCATCTCTCGTGGTGACAAGCGCATCGCGCTGTACCCGTCGGACCATTTCAAGGTCACCTACAGCATCAGCTACGACCATCCGCTGCTGCGCCACCAGTCGCGGACGCTGCGCATCACCGAAGAAAGCTTCGTCGAGGACATTGCGCCGGCCCGCACGTTCACGTTCCTCAAGGACGTCGAGATGCTGCGCCAGAACGGCCTCGCGCTCGGCGGTTCGCTCGAGAATGCGATCGTCCTCGGCGAGACCGGCGTCCTGAACAATGCGCTGCGGTTCGAGGACGAGTTCGTCCGCCACAAGATCCTTGATGCCGTCGGCGACCTCGCCCTGGTCGGCTACCCGGTCATCGGCCATCTCGTCGCGCACCGCGCGGGGCACGCCCTGCACACCGAGTTCGCGGCGAAGATTCTCGAAGAGACGCAAGCGTGGCGGCTCGTCGAGGCGCCGGTGGATACGGCCGTGCCGATTGGCGCGATTCCGGTCAAGGGCACGCTGCCCGCGCGCCTCGCCAACTAGCGTCCGTTCGTTGTCCCCGATTTGTCACGGCCCGCTGCGGGTGTCGTCTGATAGCCTCCCCGATTGGAGGCATCACATGAATCGCATCGCGATACTCGCGTTGTCGGCGGCGATCGTCATTCCGTTCACCGCTCGCGCGCAGAGCAAGCCCGACTTCTCCGGCACGTGGACGATGGACGCGAGCAAGAGCGATCCGGCGCCGCAGGGCCGCCGCGGAGGCATGGGCGGCGGCAGTCAGACCGTCAAACAGACCGCAACCGAGATCACGATCGAGAGCCAGGGCCGCGGCGGTGCGCAGACGATGGTCTACAAGCTGGACGGCTCGAAGAGCATGAACAAGGTCATGGGCCGCGGCGGCGAACAGTCCGTCGAATCGACCGCGAAGTGGGATGGATCCACCCTCGTCATCGAAACCACCCGCGACTTCGGCGGTCAGTCGGTGACGACGAAGGAAACACGGAAGATGGACGGGGCCAATATGGTGGTGGAGACGTCGTTCAACGGGAACTCGCGGAAGGTGGTCTACACAAAGGGAATGTAGCCATTACGGTCGGACCACGAGCGGCTTCATCGTGGTCCGACTGCCGCACCGCTCGAACCAGTCGATGCCTTCGCTCACCAGGTCGAACTTCAACGCGTAGCGCCCGGGCTTCTCCGGGGCAGGGATCTCGATCGCAACGTCCGCGCGTCCGCCGGGTTCGAGCGGACGCGGCAGCCATGCGCGCGCGAAATCGCGGTTGATCAGCGTGCCGTCTTCCGCGCAGAGCTGCGCACCCAGGCGGACGAGGCGCCGTCCGTACGTTGCCTGGGCGGGGAAGGGGCGCGTCGAGAGGTTGCGCACGCGCGTGCGGACCTGCAATGGACGGCCGGCCCTCGCGCGCAGCGGCAGGCCGGGAACGAGCGTGCGCACATCGATTTGCGCCCGCGGCATCGCGCCCTCGATGGCGTTGCCCAGATTGTTGTCGTCCCACACCTCGCGGCGAATCGCTTCGAGATCGGCCGAACCGTTGATGAACCGGCGCGAGTACCCGCCCTCGGGATGATCGGTGAGCTCCCAGCAGAGGCGATCGACGCCGACGTCAGCCGCGATCGCGCGGGCGCGCGCCATCTCCTCGTCGCTGTCGTTCCAGGTGAAGAGGATGTAGCGCCAGTTCAGGAACGGCAGATCGCGTCCCGCCTTCCGCTTCTCGTCCGCCATTGCCCGCAGGTTCGCGATCGCCAGATCGAACTTCCCGCGGCGGCGATATTGCTCGTAGGCCGGCTGCGACGCGCCGTCGATCGAGAACGTCACCTCGTCGATGCCGGAGTGCACGAGCCGCCGCGC
>DASQHH010000543.1:0-2529 GCA_035632195.1 Vicinamibacterales bacterium | reverse complement strand
GGCGCAGGCGGACCTGCTGTTCGGAGAGCTCGCGCCTGGCGAGCATCTTCAGCGCGTCGACGTAGGCTGACATCGTCCGGCAGGCCGGAAGGCCTGGGCTAACCGCCGAAGCGGGTAATTGCCGGCGGCGGACCGGACGGCTTCTGCGACGCCAGGCTCGCCTCCATCGCCTCGCGCGCGGCGTCGGCCGTCGTCGAGATGCCCGATACCCGCAGCTTGAACTCGTCCACGTTGCTCGCCCAGCGCAGCGCCTCCTCGTAGGTGATGTCCTTCTTGGAGAACGCCTGGAAGATCGACTGGTCGAACGTCTGCATGCCGTACTGCGACGTGCCCGCGGCGATTGCGCCGGGGATGAGGTGCGTCTTTTCCTTGTCGACGATGCAGTCGCGGATGAAGGCGGTGCCGATCATCACTTCGACGGCCGCGACTCGTCCCTTGCCGTCCGCCTTCGGAATGAGACGCTGAGAGATGACCGCTTTGATCACGCTCGCGAGCTGCAGGCGGATCTGCTTCTGCTGGTGCGGCGGGAACACCGCGATGATGCGGTTGATCGTTTCGGGGGCGTCCAGGGTGTGCAGCGTGGAGAAGACCAGGTGGCCCGTCTCGGCCGCGAGCAGGCCGGTTTCAATCGTCTCGTAGTCGCGCATTTCGCCGACGAGAATGACGTCCGGGTCCTGACGCAGGGCGCTGCGCAGCGCGTGTGCGAACGACTTGGTGTCGACGCTGACCTCGCGCTGGTTGATCATCGACTTCTGGTCGCGGTGGAGGAACTCGATCGGGTCCTCGACCGTCATCACGTGCGACGCCCGCGATTTGTTGATGAAGTCGATCATCGCGGCGAGCGTCGTGCTCTTGCCCGAACCGGTCGTGCCGGTGACGAGGACGAGGCCGCGCTCTTCCTCGGCGATCTTCTTCATCACCTGCGGCAGGCCCAGCTCGTCGATCGTCCGGATCGTCATCGGAATGACGCGGAGGACCAGTCCGACGGTGCCGCGCTGCTGGAAGATGTTGCAGCGGAAGCGTCCGAGGCCGGCGACGCTGTACGCCAGATCGACTTCCTGCGTCTCCTTGAACTTCTGGCGCTGGTTCGTCGACATGATCGCCGCGCTCATCGCGACGACGTCCTCGTGGTCGAGGCGCTTTTCGGTCGTCACCGGCATCAGGCTGCCGCGGACGCGCATCATCGGGTAGGTGCCGACCTTGAGGTGCAGGTCCGACGCGCCCGCCTCGACGGTCACTTTGAGCAAATCGTTAACGTGCATGTGTACTCGCTCGGCTAAAGCCTCGCACTCCGAAGATCGTTACCGCGCCTGCGCCACCCGCTCGGCGGGGGCCTCGCGTTTCGTATCGGCAGGAGGATAGACGAACGTGAGCCAGTTGTGCCGATCCGGCACTTCGGCGTTGACCACGTCGAAAAACGCCCGCTGCAGGCGCTCGGTGATTGCTCCGCGGCGGCCTTCGCCAATCTTGATCTTGTCGATGGACCGGATGGGCGTGACTTCGGCGGCCGTGCCGCAGAAGAACGCTTCGTCCGCCAGATACAGCGCCTCGCGCGGAAGCACGGTTTCCTTCACGGTAAGGCCGAGTTCGCCGGCCAGCGTGATGATCGAGTCCCGGGTGATCCCTCCGAGAATCGACGAAGACACCGTCGGCGTGTGCAGCACGCCGTCGCGCACGATGAACACGTTCTGGCCGCTGCCCTCGCTGACGTTGCCGTACACGTCGAGCGCAATGGCTTCGGCGTAGCCGTCGGTAATCGCTTCCATCTTCAGCAGCCCGGAATTCGCGTAGTTCGCCGAGCTCTTCGCCATCGCGGGCAGCGTGTTCGGCGCCATGCGCGACCACGTTCCGATCTTGACGTCGACCCCCTGCTCGAGCGCCTCTTTCCCGAGATAGGCGCCCCATTCCCACAGGAGGATCGCGGCGTTGACCGGGCAGGTGAACGGGTTGACGCCGAGCGAGTCGTAGCCGCGATAGAGAATCGGGCGGATGTAGCACGCCTTCATCCCGTTCGCGCGAATCGTCTCGAGGACGGCGTTCTGCCAGCCGCGAAGGTCCAGCGGATATTCCATGCGGTAGATCTTCGCGGACTCCTGCAGGCGCCGCATGTGGGCGTCGAGCCGGAAGCAGGCGGACCCGCGCCTGGTTTCGTAGCAGCGCGCGCCCTCGAACACGCCGGTCCCGTAGTGGATGACGTGCGTCGCGATGTGGACGGTCGCGTCCTTCCAGTCGACGAGCTTGCCGTTCATCCAGATCTTGCCCGTGCCCGGAAATGCCATTTGACGCTCCTACCGGGATTTTACCGTGTTCGCCACGAAGTCACGAAGACACGAAGAACTCTGTGCACGAGATGTCTTCGTGCCTTCGTGTCTTCGTGGCTGGCCTTACTGGGCCTCGCCGCAGAAGGGGCAGCGATGTGAACGCGCGTGCAGCGGCTTGCGGCAATGCCAGCAGAAACGCGGCTGCGGCGCTTCGCGCGCCTTGAGCCGCGACTGGATGTCGGCGGCTTCCGAGTCGGGCGACGGCGTC
>DASQHH010000542.1:0-1796 GCA_035632195.1 Vicinamibacterales bacterium | reverse complement strand
ATTCTCGACGGGCAGACGGCGACGCTCGACTTCGCGATGACGAACACGATCGTGCAGCTCGACGAAGTCGTGACCACGGCGACGGGCGAGCAGCGCCGCGCGGAAGTCGGAAACGCGGTCGACAACATCTCGATCTCGAAGCTCACCGAAACCGCGCCCGTGCGTACGATCTCCGACGTGCTGAACGCGCGCTCGCCCGGCGTCTTCGTGCAGGAAGGTACGCAGACGGGATCGGGCCAGCGCATCCGTGTCCGCGGCATCGCCAGCGTGAGCCTGTCGAACGAGCCGATCTTCATCATTGACGGCATTCGCATGAGCTCGAACAACGGCTCGACGACGTTCGGCAACGGCGGCAACGATTTCAGCCGCCTCGGCGATATCAGTCCGGAAGACATTGAGAATATCGAAATCGTGAAGGGCCCGTCGGCCGCGACGCTGTATGGGACGGACGCGGCGAACGGCGTCGTCATGATCACGACTAAGAAGGGCCGCGGCGGGGCGTCGCATTGGAACACGTATCTCGAAGGCGGGATGCTCGACGACCGCAACTGGTACGCCGACAACTACACGTTGGCGGGCATGAACCCGACGACCAAGGCCAAGCTCGTGCTGTCGGGCCAATGCAACCTCGTGATGGTTTCGCTGGGCACCTGCGTGAAGAGCGACGGTACGCACGGCTACGACAGCCTTCGCGTCTATAGCCCGATTAAGGACGCGTCGGTGACACCGCTGGGGTACGGGTATAGAAATGCCGAAGGCGCGCAGGTATCCGGCGGCACCGACGCCATCCGTTACTTCCTCTCGGGCGGGCGCGACGACGAGACGGGCGTCTTCGAGCTCGACCCGTACGAGAAGCACCGCTTCGATTCGCTCGGCATCGCGCTCCACGATTGGCAGCGCCGCCCGAATACGAGACTGCTCAACAGCTTCCGCGCGAACGTCAGCGCGGCGGTGACGCCGCAGTTCGACGCAGACGTCAACTTCGGCTACAGCACGATCAACGCGCTCACGAGCAACGAGTCGAACAACACGGTTGGCATCGGCTCGCAGGCGTTCGGTGGTCCGGGGTACCGGAACAACGGCCTCGTGAGCGGCCTCTCCGACTCACTGGTCGGCTACCGCGCGGGAACGCCGGGCCTCATCTGGCAGGAAAAGCTGCAGCAAAACGTCAACCGAATGATCGGGAGCGCGAACCTCAACTGGCGTCCGACCAGCTGGCTCCAGACGCGGGCGAACTTCGGGTCGGACCTCACGGATCGCGTCGACACGCGTCTGCACATGAACGGTGAAGGCTGGCCGCTCACTGCCACCTATCGTGACGGCTTTGCCGGCAGCGGCCGCACCAATATCACGAACCTCTCGGCCGATCTCGGTGCGACGGCGAACTACAACCCGGGCGCGTTCCACTGGCTCAACCTCAAGACCACACTCGGGACGCAGTACAACAACTCGCGCCTCGACCAGAACGAGGCCGACGGCACGACGCTCCCGCCGGGCGCCACCACCGCGGGCCAGGGCTCGACACCCTTCGCCAACGAAGCGTTCACAATTCAGAAGACGTGGGGAACGTTCATCGAGGAATCGGGCGCCATTCGCGATCGCTTGTTCCTCACCGGCGCGGTTCGCTCGGACCAGAACAGCGCGTTCGGCACGAAGTTCCAGCGCGTCTTCTATCCGAAGGGAAGCGTCTCGTGGATGATCTCGGACGAGGACTTCTTCCCGCGCAACAACGTCTTCAGCGCGATCAACAGCCTCCATCTCCGCGTCGCGCTGGGCTCGTCGGGGGTGCAGCCAGG
>DASQHH010000541.1:0-7830 GCA_035632195.1 Vicinamibacterales bacterium | reverse complement strand
CGGATCGGTTGTCGGCCAGCTGGCGAAAGCGAAAGGCTGCCGCGCCGTCGGGATCGCGGGCTCCGACGAGAAGTGCCGCTACATCGTCGAGACGCTCGGCTTCGACGCGTCGATCAACTACAAGAGCGGCGGCGACCTGGTCAAGGCGCTCGGCGCCGCGTGTCCCCACGGCATCGACATTTACTTCGAGAACGTGGGCGGGAACGTGCTGGAGGCGGTGCTGCGCAACCTGAAGCAGGGCGCCCGCATCCCGCTCTGCGGATTGATCTCGGAGTACAACTCCGCGGCGGCGCCCGGGCCGAACCTGAGGCCGCTGCTCGTGCATCGCGCGATGATCCGCGGCTTCATCGTCAGTGATCACATGGACCGGGCGGCCGCGTTCCAGGCCGAGTGTGCGCCGCTCGTGAAGTCCGGAGCCATCAAGTATCGCCACGACATCGTCGACGGACTGGACGCCGCCCCCAACGCGCTCATCGGCTTGTTCGAAGGGCGCAATTTCGGCAAGGCGATGGTCCGCGTGTCACAGGATCCCACGGCGTAGCCTGTTCGCTTTCGAACGCGCCCGTCCCACGAGCGGGCACTAACCGCGCGCAATCAACCAGTTACGGCGACGGCGCCGGGCACGAAACGTGTTTACCCGGAGCGCGAGCCTTCCAGGCGAGCGAACGAACCTCATGACCAAAGACCTTGTGTACGCGGCGCGTGGGCTGCGCAAGCGGCTCGGCTTCACCACGATTGCCATCATCACGATTGCGCTCGGCATCGGCGCCTGCACGGCGATTTTCAGCGTCGTGAACGCGGTGCTGCTGCGGCCGCTGCCGTACTCCGACGCGCAGCGACTGGTGGTGATCTGGGGTGAGCTTCGGACACGACACGTCGACGACTGGCCGTTCTCGTCGCCGGACTACCGCGACCTGCGGACGCAGTCGACGAATGTGTTCGAGGACATCGCCGGTTACACCGCGGCGGGCCGCGCGCCGATTTCGGACAAGGTGGGCGAGCCCGAGCAGATTCTCGTCGCGGCTTCGACGTGGAACGCGTTCCGCGTGCTCGGGGCGAAGATCCTCATCGGCCGCGATTTCGTGGAAGACGATGCGGTGCCGCAGGCCGCTCCCGTCCCGGGTGCGCCGGCGCCGCCGCGGCTGCCGGCGATTGCGATCATCAGCAACGGACTCTGGAAGCGTCAGTTCGGCAGCGATCCGTCGATCGTCGGACGCATGGTCGACCTCGGCAACGGCCGCGCGCAGATCGTCGGCGTCCTCGGCCCCTAGTTCGAGCTGCTGTTCGCGCCGCGCGCGAACCTGGAGCGCTCGCCCGACATGTGGACCGCCGCGCGTATCAACTACGACACGGCGAATCGGAACAACGTCCAGTGGCGTCTCGTCGGTCGGATGAAGCAGGGCGTTACCGAGACCCAGGCGCAGGCGGTGGTCGACGGGGTGGCCGACGATCTGCGCAAGGCGTATCCCATCAAGACGACGGCCGGGCTGTACTTCCACGTCGTGCCGATGCACGAGGACCTGGTCCGTGACGTGCGTCCGGCGATCGTCTCGCTGATGGGAGCCGTCGCGTTCGTGCTCCTGATCGCGTGCGCCAACGTCGCCAACCTGCTCATCGTTCGCGCGTCGGCGCGGGGACGCGAGCTCGCGCTGTGCGCGGCCATCGGAGGGTCGCGATGGCAGCTGATCAAGCAGATGCTCGCGGAGAGTCTGCTGATCGCGGCCGGCGGGACCGCGTTGGGCGTGCTGCTGGCCAGCCTGGGCGTGGATCTGCTGCTGTCGCTGGCGCCGAAGGGCGTTCCCCGGCTGACCGACATCGCCGTCGATCCGGTGGCGCTCGGGTTCGCCATTGCGACGGGCGCGCTCACGGCCGTGCTCTGCGGGATCGTTCCGGCGCTGCGCGCGTCGCGCGCGGACGTGATGGACGTGCTCCGCTCGGGCGGCGGCCACGCATCCGGCCTCCGATCCGGCCGCGCCGTCCGCAGCGCCGTCGTTGTCGCCGAGGTGGCGCTGTCGTTCGTCCTCCTCATCGGCGCCGGCCTGATGCTGCGGAGCATTCTGGCGCTCCAGCGCGTCAACCCGGGCTTCGATCCGAACAACGTCATGACGTTCGTCCTGCCCGCGAGGCAGCCGCAGGAAGGCGAACGCGAAGCCTTCTACCAGCAGCTGCGGGCGCGTATCGCCAGTATTCCGGGCGTCCAGTCCGTGTCGGCGGCCACGCCGCTGCCGCTCGACGGCACGCTGATCAACGGACGGTGGGGCACCGACGCCGCGCAGGCGGACGCGACGAAGTTCCGTCAGGGAAACTTCCACGTCGTCATTCCGGGCTATTTCGAGACGATGAAGACGCGTGTGATCGCCGGCCGCACGTTCACGGACGTCGACAACCACGTCGACCCGAAGACGCGGACGCCGAAACAGGTCGTGATCGACGATCAAGCCGCCGCGCTGGCGTTTCCGAATCGGGACCCCGTCGGGCAGCGGCTCCTGATTCGCGCCACCACGCCGGAGCCGGAATGGTTCGACGTCATCGGCGTCGTCGCGCACGAGCGCCACGCGGGCCTCGCCGCGCCGGGCCCCGAAGGGCTCTTCTTCGCCGACGGCTACTTCGGTCAGGGGACCGCGGCGCGATGGGCGGTGCGCACGAGCGGCGATCCGACATCGTACGGACCGGCGATCCGCCAGGCCATCAAAGAAGTAGACCCGCGCGCCGTTCCCGCCGAGATGCAGCCGATGCAGGCGTTCGTCGACAAGGCGCTGGCGCCGATCCGGTTCACGGCGACCCTCATCGGCATCTTCAGCGCGGTGGCGACGGTGCTCGCCGCTATCGGCCTCTACGGCGTTCTGTCGACCGTTGTCCGGCAGCGCACGGCGGAGATCGGACTGCGCATGGTGTTCGGTGCGGAACCCGGTTCGATTCTGCGGCTGGTCGTCACCGAAGGGCTGCGGTTGAGCGCCGTGGGCGTCGCGGCCGGCGTCGCCGGCGCACTCGCCGCGAACCGGTTGATCGCCAGCCTGCTGGTCGGCGTGGGCGCGAGCGATCCGGCCACGTTCGGCGGCATCATCGCGCTGTTCGTGATGATTGCGCTGGTGGCGTCGTGGGTGCCGGCGTACCGCGCATCGCGGCTCGAGCCGATGAACGCCCTCAGGGAAGAGTAATCACCGCTTCGGGTAATCGGCGCTGACCGCGCTCGACGGGATCCACACGGGCGCCTTGTGGATCTCCGGGCAATTCTGCGGCGGCGCCCACTTCCACAGCGCATCGAGCAGCACGACCTGCTCCATCCCGCCGCGCGAGTCGATTGCGCTGGAGATGGGCGTGCCGACTGGGATCGCGCCGAGGGCAGGGCAGACCGCGCGCGCGCGGTCTGCGTCGGCAAACGGCCTGGTGCCGGGCGCGACGACGACCTGACGGTAGAAGGCGGTGTCCGACTCGATGCCCCTGAAGAATGCGTCGAGATACTCCCGGATCAGCTGCCGGCCGCGATCGTCGACGTCCGATGCGTCGAGCGCCGCGTACGCATCCTTCTTGCGTTCCACGAAATGCGTCCGGGCGGCGTCGAGCGTGCTGCGCGTGAAGAGCGACCGCGTCCGCTGCACCTGGCCGAGCACTTCCAGGTCCGGAGGCGATCCGGAATCGTCGAAGGCGGGGTTGAACACGCTCGAGAACCACGCGTGTTTGCCGGCGACCATCCCGGCCACGTCGAAATCGTAGATGATCGGCCGGACGCCGCCGTTCGTCAGCTCGACGGCTTCGACGTTCCACAGCTTGCGCCGCGCATCGCAGCGGTAGGTGTCGCCGTCGTAGAACTTCACGCACCAGTCGAAGTTGCCGATCATCGCCTCGGCCAGCGCGACACGAGCCGAGTCGCTCTCGGAAAACATCGCGCGGGCGCTGGTGAACGCTTCGGGCGGAATCCCGCGGCGTCCCCCGAGGCGCTTCATGGCTTCGCCGTCGCCTTCGACGATGACGGCGTTCCGCTCGCGCTTCTGTTCGCCGTCGATGTATGCGATTCGCGCCGGCCTCGCGCGGAGCGTCGGGACGCCGAACACGTCCAGGAGCCGGTAGACGAGCGCTTCGCGAAGCGGCGAGTTCTCGTTGGCAAGCCGGCCGAACCGCCCCGTCAGCTGATCGCCGTCCGAATCGCCGCAGTGCGTGCCGATCTTCACGGACTTCATACCGTCGAAGAGCGGTCCCGTTTCGTCTGTCGACGGGAAGTCGAGCTTGAGCTTCGGGAACGTGCATTCGCCCTGCCGGCGGCTGGTGTGGCCCCGGACGGAGACCTTGACGTCCCGGATCGTCACCGGCCGGCCGTTGTCGGAGTACGAAAGCGTCCCGCGTACGGAATACCCGTCGTCGATCGACTTGTGGCCGAAGAGGTCCGACAGCGGCGCCTCGAGCCGAAGCGCGAGCGGCGTGTAGCTGGAGAACAGAGGAGAGCGCGCATCGGCCGCGCGAGCCTGGGGCGCCGAAGCCTTGGCGAAGTCGGCCGAGAGAATAGTGATCAGACAGATGGCGACGAGCGCTGCACGCACATCGCCGATCGATCCAAGAGTCGAACCATTTCGGTCAGTGCGGGCGCTGATTGCCGCTGTCGGGCTGTAGAAGCCGGCTGAGCTCGGCGATCGTGCGTCCGACCTCGTCTGCGAGCGCGTCGAGCTGACGTCGTTGGTCGACCGTCGGCGCGCCGGAGTACGCGTCGATGGTCCGGGACAGCACCGTCGCCTGCGTCATTTCGCCCGTCAGCACCGCCTGCAGCTGATCGAGCCGCGCCGCCGCGGGATTGGCCGATCCGCGCCCGGCTGCCGCCGACGACACCGACCGCGCCATGCCGCGCACGCGCGCGACGGTCTTCTGCAGCTCGTACAGCTTCATGAGCGCCGCCTGCCGCGCGCGCCGGTCGGCGTCCGTTCGATGCATGCGCGGATCGTCCTCGACGACCAGACTCGACTTCAGGCTGCGCCCGCCCGTCAGCTGAACGGCGACGGTGTACGTGCCCGCGAGCACTGACGGACCGATTGGCTCGCCGCCGGGGCCGCCCGCCGGGGCGCCGTCGCCGGCCGTTGGGGGCGGTTCCATCCGCAGATCCCAGCGCACCCGATTGATGCCTCTCAGGCCCGGGCCCGTCAGGGTACGGATAACGGCGCCCGACGCATCTGAGACGATGACGGTGACGGGGCGATTGCCTGGAACGGGATCGCGCAGGTAATAGTCGATGGCCGCGCCAGCGTCGGGGTTCGGCGCGAAGAACTGCCCGGCTCCGTACCACGCCTGCGGACTGTAGATCGTCAGCAGCTGGGCGCGCGCCGGCGGGGCGAGGAATGCCTCCGTCGCCATCGACTCCGGCGTCAGCGCTTCGAGCGAAGCGATGTTGTCGAGCACCCAGATGCCGCGGCCGTGCGTGGCGACGACGAGGTCGTTGTCGCGCGGGTGGATGAGCAGGTCGTCGACCGGGACCGGCGGCATGTTCAGCGTCAGCGGCGACCAGTGTCCGCCGCCGTCGATCGAGAAATGGATCCCGCGCTCGTGGCCGACGAACAGCAGCCGCGGATTTCGTGGATGCTCGCGCAGCTTGTGGACCGACGTGAACGGCAATCCACCGCCGAGCGCGTGCCACGTCTCCCCGAAATCGTCGCTTGCGAAGATCCACGGTGCGTCATCGTCTGTGTAATGGCCGTCGAACGTGACGTAGACGCGGCCTGCGGAGTGGCGCGACGCGAGAACGCTGCTGACGTACGTCCCTGGAGGAACGCCGGCGCCAGGAGCGGTCAGTCTCGTCGTGACGTCGGCCCACGTCCGGCCGCCGTCCCTCGTCACGTGGACGCGGCCGTCGTCGCTGCCCGTGTACAGCACCTTCGCGTCCAGAGGCGACTCGGAGATCGTCGTCAGCGTCGAATAGAACGTCTGGCCGTCGTGCCGGGACAGCGCGCCGTCGCTGACGGCGCCGCCCATCATCTGCAGCGCGGATCGATCGACGTTCGCGGTCAGGTCGGGACTGATCGCCTTCCACGTCACGCCGCGGTCGGCCGATCGGAACAGCATCTGCGCCCCGATGTAGAGGACCTTCGGGTCCGCGGCCGACATCGCGATCGGCGTGTTCCAGTTCCAGCGGAGGCGCTCGGCTGAAGCCTGGCGCTCCGGCGACGACTGAGCACGAGCTTTCGGCCGAGCCTCCCCGATCGGCTGGATGGCCTGCCGCTCCAGCGTCACGAGGTCCACGCGGTTTGCGCGGCCTTCCTGCGACTCGACCACGACGGTATGGGCGTCGGACGGGTCGATCCGCGCGTAGAAGCCGTCGCCGCCGCCGATGTTGAACGCGTCGCGGTTCGAGATGCCGGTCCGTAGCCGCGTCGCGCTCGGCACGCACCAGTGGCCGTTGTCCTGAAGGCCGCCGCAGATCGTGTACGGCTGCTGCATGTCCACGCTGATTTCGTAGAACTGCGACACCGGCAGGTTGTCGCGGAAGAGCCACGTCGCGCCGCGGTCCCACGAAATCGAGACGCCGCCGTCCCCGCCGACGATCAGGTGGTTCGTGTCGTCCGGATCGATCCAGAGTGCGTGATCCTCGGAATGGACCGTGCTGAACACGTCGCGGAAATTCTTGCCGCCGTCGTCCGAGACGTAGAATCCGCGGTTGGAGCCGAGGATGTACACGCGGTCGCGATCCTTCGGATCGACGCGGATCTGGCTGAAGTACATCGGCCGCGGGTTGAGCGACGCCAGCAGCTCCCAGCTCTCGCCGCGATTCGTGCTCCGGTAGACGCCGTTCTCGCGTCCCGCAGCCTCGACGGTTGCGTAGACGATGCGGCCGTCGCCGCGGAAGATGTCGAGGCCGATGCGGCCCTTGTCGCCGCGCGGCAGTCCGGCGGCCAGCTTCGTCCAGGTGACGCCCGCGTCTTCGGTCCGGTAGATGCCGCTGCCCGGGCCGCCGCCGTTGAATCCCCACGCCGCGCGCTGGCGCTGATACGTCGCGGCGAAGAGCACGTCGGGATTCTGCGGATCCATCACGATGTCGGTCGCGCCGGTGTTCTCGTCGACGAAGAGACTCTTCCTCCACGTCCGCCCTCCGTCCGCCGTGCGGAAGACGCCGCGCTCGGCGTTCGGTCCCCAGAGGTGGCCGGCGGCTGCGACGTAGACAATGTCCGGATTGGTGGGATGAATGACGATGCGGCCGATGTGGCGCGTGTCTTTGAGCCCCGCGGCGGTCCACGTGCGTCCCGCGTCCGTGGACTTGTACACGCCGTCGCCCCACGACGAGCTCTGACGATTGTTGGCTTCACCCGTGCCGACCCATACGACGCCGGGATTGCTCGGCGCGACGGCGACGTCGCCGACCGACATCATCGCGTCGACGCGGTCGAAGATGGGCGACCACGACGTCGCCTGATTCGTGCTCTTGAACACGCCGCCCGCTGCCGTTGCGACGTAGATGGCGTCCGGCGCGCCGGGGACGCGCGCGACCGCGAAGTCGTCGATGCGTCCACCGGTCGCCGCTGGTCCGATGCTCCGCCAGTGCAGCGGCGACAGGAGAGACGGATCGACGGTGGCGGACGTCGAAGGGGGTGCGGCAGAGACGGTGATGCTGGCGGCCGCCGCCAGGAAAAAGAGACCCACACGCATCCGGCGATTATCGTACGATCCACGCGAGATGATTCGAACAATCGCGCGCGCGACTGCCGTCGTTGCAATCGGCTTGCTTACGCGTCCGGCCGACGACAAGGCCTGCGATCGGCTCCGAGACTTGAAGCTGCCGAATGCCTCCATCACTGCTGCGGAGTCCGTTGCGCCCGGAGTATTCACGGCGCCGTCGGCGCCGCCGGCGGGCGCGCC
>DASQHH010000540.1:0-3650 GCA_035632195.1 Vicinamibacterales bacterium | reverse complement strand
CGTCGACCGGGAACGCGATGACGCTCGATGCGGCGAGGAGCGCGTGCATGTCGTCGACGTCCCCCGCGAGGCGCACCCGCTCGAGGAGCCCGGCCTCGCGCAGCTCGCGCTCGATCGCGGGCACGAGCCGCGCGAGTCGTCCTTTGATCAGAAAGTCCTGGGCGCCCGCCTTCAGCGCGGCCACCGCCGTGTCCTCGCCGATCGTGCCAGATACGATGACGAAGGGAACCTCGAGCGAATGCGTCCGCGCGATTTCGAGGGCTTCGAGGCCGGTGAACGACGGCATGCTGTAGTCGGAGACGATGACGTCCCAGCGGCGGCCTTCGAGCGCCGCCGTCATCGCGGCAGCCGTCTGCACCCGTTCGTGTTCGATCTGATAACCGCTGGCCGCGAGATGCTGCAGCAGGAGCTCGGCATCGCGGTCCGAATCTTCGACGACGAGAACGTGTAGGCGTCTATCTGACATGGGCAACAGCCGCGGCCGTCTTGGGGTATGTCGAATGGCTTATCGGCCGAGGCCGGGCGCGCCTATATCGGTATTTGCCGCTCAGTCGGGTAGTTGACCGTGCAGCCAATGGATTGGCCGGAGTGGGATCTGGTATCGTGTCTCCCTCTTGAAGGAGGCTCCTATGTTGTCCCGTCGTGCGTTCTTCCGGACTGCCGGCGCCGCCGGTGTGGGTCTCGTCGCAAGCGACATGATGGCCGCGCGGGGACGCGAAGCCTTCGCCGCGACGCCGGTCGCGGTTCCGGCCGTGCAGGGTGCAGGCGCGAAGCGCCTGATCAAGATTGCGTCGAACGAAAACGCGTACGGGCCCGGCCCGGCCGCGCTCGACGCGGCGCGAGCGGTGCTCGGTCCGGCGTCGGGGCGCTACCCGATGAACATCCCGGACCTCGCCTCCGCGATTGCGAAGCATTTCAGCGTAGCGCCCGAGAATGTGCTGATTGGCACCGGGTCGACGGAAGTCATCAAGGGCGCCGTCCACGCGTTCACGTCGCCCACGCGCGCGCTCGTTGCCGCCATGCCGACGTGGGAGGACCCCGGCCGCACCGCGCGGAGCCTCAAGGCGGCGGTGAAGGACATCGCAGTCGACAATGATTTGCGCATCGACGTCGCCGCCACGACCGCCGCGGCGAAGGGCGCGGGCCTCGTCTTCTTCTGCAAACCGAACAATCCGACCGGGACGGTCCACTCGAAAGCCACCGTGACGAGATTCGTCGACGACGTCCTCGCCGCGTCGCCGCAGACGACCATTCTGCTCGACGAGGCGTACTACGACTTCGTCGTCGATCCGTCGTATGCGACGGGCGTCCCGCTCGCGATGAAGAATCCGCGCGTGATCGTCACGCGCACGTTCTCGAAGGTCCACGGCATGGCGGGCCTGCGCGTCGGCTACGCGATCGGCCATCCGGACACGTTGAAGAAGATCGCGGCGCACATGACGAGCGACATGAACCTGCTCAGCGCCGCGGCCGCCGCCGCGTCGATCAGGGACACGGCCAACGTGGCGAAAGCACGCGATCAGATCCGCGCGTCGCTCGAGGAGACGGCGCGGACGTTCAAAGAGGCCGGCTGCAGGGTCAGCGACTCTCAGGCGAATTTCATCCTCGCCGACGTCAGGCGGGCGACCAAGGAATTCCGCGACGCGTGCGAGAAGGAGGGCGTGATGATCGGGCGGGACTTCCCGCCGCTCGCGACCTGGGCGCGAATCTCGATCGGCACGACCGAAGAGATGAAGATCGCCAACGAGGTCTTCCGCAAGATTCTCGGCGGCTCGACGACGACGGCAGCGCGGTAGTTACTTCTTTCCCGAGGCGACGCGGATGCCGTGCTCTGACGTGGGATCGAGGAACAGGACCTGCGTCGGAGCCTGGTCCGCCTCCGGCACGTAGAACTCGAACCGGCAGTCGGCAATCGAGATGATGCGGCCGTCCTTCAGCGGCACTTCGACGTACGGCTGAAGCGGCGTGCTCTCGTCGAGCCGCGTCTTGTTGGCGCTGGCGGTATCCACGAGGAAGAACGTGCCGTCGTGGTACCGGATCTCCGCGTGCTGCGCCGACACGGTCTGGCGGTCGACGCGCAGGACGCCGGTCCGCCCCTTCATCCGTCCAATCTTCGTGATGCGCTGCGTGATTTCGTACTTGGACGGCGACAGCACGGGCGGGCTGTTGAGATCGCGCAGGAACGCGCGCTCGCTCTTCGGGATCACTTCGTCCTCGAGCGGCTTCGGCGTCTGCGACGGCGGCGACGTCCGCCACAGCATCGTCGGGACGAGGAAAGCGGCCACGAGGCCGATCAGGCCGAGGACGGGCCCCATCACGAGCATCCACATCGGCAGGCCGGAAGGGTTCGATACGGGCGCCGGGGAGGCCACGGCCGCGACGCGGCCGGAGGGTTCCGGGGGGGCCGCCGACGCTGTCGCCGGCGGAGCGGCCACGGACGCTTTCTTCGCGGTCAGGCTGTCAGCGATCCGTCCGAACGCGCCGGACACTTCGTCGGCGCGCAGGATGCGGTAGTAATCGCCGCCCGTAATTTCCCCGAGACTCTGAATCAACTGGAAGTCGGCCTTCTCGGTGAAGGCGACGCCGAAGATGCGCGTGCCGGCGGCGGCGGCCGAGTCGGCGAGGTCGGTCGTGATCCAGCGGTAGCGCTCGGCATCTTTCGCCGGACTGCCGGTATCGATGATGCCGTCGGTCATCAACACGATCGCGGTATCGGCGCCGGGCCGGGCCTGGTGCTTCAGCTCATACAGCGCGCGTTCGACCGCGGCCGCCGTGTCGGTCAGCTTTCCGCTGTAATCGAGGCGCTCGAGGCTGGCCTGCAAAGGCTGCCGCGCGTCGCCGATCGCCGTCAGCGGGAGCGTCATCGTCGCGTTGTCGGCGAACATGACGACGCCCACGCGCGTGTCCGCCGGCAGGCGTTTCGCGTCGACGAATTCCGTCACGACCGCGCGCGTCAGGTACTGGGGGTCGTTCTGCTTCATGCTGCCGGAGTTGTCCAGGACGAGCAGCAGATCGAGCCCCGATCCCGCAGCCGCCGCCGGACGCGCGGATGCCCAGACCGCCGCGACGAGAACGCCGCCGACGAGGTACGCGCAAAGCTTCTTCATGGCTGTCACCTGATGATCATCGATTCTTCGTCTTCCGGCGTGTAGTCGGCCAGCTGCACCCTCAGGTTCCCGGAGTTGGTCGCGTAGAGCATCGCGGTCTGGAACGTGATGACGCCGTTGCGCACGTGCTTTTCGATCTCTCCGTCGAAGTACTGCATCCCTTCGAGCTCGCCGTCCCTCATCGCGTCGAGGAGCGTCTTGCCTTCCGCCTCGCCTTTGTCGATGTAGTCGCGGGTGCGCATCGTCGCCTTGAGAATCTCGAGCACGGCGATGCGGCCGCCGCTTTTCTTCGGAATCAGGCGCTGAGAGATGAAATACCGGAACGTCGCGGCCAGTCGCGTCCGCACCTGCTGCTGGTCGCTCGCTTCGAAGGTGCCAACGATGCGCTCGACGGTCTTGCTCGCGTCGATGGTGTGGAGCGTCGAGAAGACCAGGTGGCCCGTCTCGGCGGCAGTGAGCGCGATCTCGATCGTCTCGCGGTCGCGCATCTCGCCGACGAGGATGACCTTCGGCGCCTGGCGCACCGCCGCGCGCACCGCGGCG
>DASQHH010000539.1:0-2078 GCA_035632195.1 Vicinamibacterales bacterium | reverse complement strand
CCACACTCCGCTCTTCGGCGCGCGAGCGCCCGGCGGCAGACGCCATCGCTTGCGCGCTTTCGGATGGAGCCGCCTCATGACCTTGCCGACGTACTCAGCGGCCTCGTGCTCCGTCGTGATCGATTCCGGTGCGATGTTCGTCCGTTTGTTCCGTGGAAGCTGCTGCTCCGCCTCCGCGACGTGCGCTATCTGCGACTTGATCAAGGTCGACGCCGGACGGTCGCTATCGAACGCCCCCTTCGGCGCGCGCGGAATCCGGATGATCTTCAGCGCCATGGCCAACGCCTCACTGGTCCCCGAACAGGAATCCGTCCGTGCGGATGTCGTCGAGCGACAGCAGATCCAGAAACTGCAGCGACGCCTTCTCGCGATCGGTGCGGTCCGGATAATCGATGTCGAAGAAGTTGGTCACCGTATTCGGAATCGACGCGTGTTCGAAGACGCGGCTGCCGGGCACGACGGTGCCGCGCGGTACCCAGGGCGAGACGAGGACCGCGGGCACCCGGACGCCGAGCCGGTCGAACTTGAAGTCGATGCCGCCGGTCTCCTTCGAATCCACGGGGAACCGATCGTCTCGAGTGCACGCCGGCGGAATGACGTGGTCGAACAGCCCGCCGTGCTCGTCATAGACGACGAGCAGCGCCGTCGTCGGCCACAGCTTCGTGTTGCGGCGAATCGCGTTGTAGACGGACGCGATGAAGCGCTCGCCCTCGCGGACGTCGTGGTCCGGATGCTGATCCGAGGCCAGCACCTCCGTCCCGTCGTCGGCATCGTGGTCGCTGTAATTGGGCTCGACGAAGCAGTAGTCCGGCAGATGGCCGCTCTGACACGCCGCGAGGAACTCCGGGTACGTGCCGAACACCGACGGCTGATTCTTCAGCAGGTTCGGCACCTCGAGCGTCGAACTCTTGGCATCGTAATAGTAGACCTTCGCGCTGTGTCCGTGCTTGACCAGACGGTCGTAGATGCTGTCGATCGGCTGTCCGGCGTACCACCACTTCATGCCAACCTGTCCGAATGACGTGCCGTAGTGCGCGAACGCGCGGTTGCACAACGTCGGCCCCGGAATCGACGCGAACCAGCCGTTGAAGACGGCGAACTCCGTCGCGAGCTTCGTGAGGACTTTCAGCTTCCCCGGCGCGAAGTACTTCATCACGTTGTGCGACCAGTTCACGTCCTGCAGCTGGTCGTAGTAGCTGCGCACGAAACCGTTCATGGTCGCGACGCGGTTCGGGCCCGTATTGCCGTTGAAGAGCTGCTTGTCGACGGCGGTGAACGCGTGGTCGGGATCCGGTGTCAGCTGGCCGCGGAACGCCGCATCCGGGCTGACGGCGACGTTGGCGCCGTCTGTGTCAGGATTCGTTTCGGTGCCGTCGAGCCCGTCGATCCGCGGGTCGGCCGCCTTCAGCGAGCCGAGCATGTGATCGAACGGGCGGTTTTCCATCATCAGGACGACGATGTGGCTGAGCTGGTCGAGACCGGGCGGCATGCGCCACTACCTTACACTCTTCTCGGATCGTCTGGCGCCCGTGGTCCGATCTCCGGCATGATCGCCATTGCCGCGTACGCCGCCTTCTGGATCTCTTCGATGTCGGCGTGCCGCGGATCGTCCTTCGGGGTCTCCTGCAGCAGCAAATCCGCAAACCCGACAATGATCGCGATGTGGTTTTTCAACCTGTGGACTACGTCGACTTCCGGCACGTCGGCCACCTCTAGGACACCCCGCAGAGTCGCTCGTCGAGCAGCCTGAGCACGGCAGGCACATCCAGCGGCTTGGTCAAGTACGCGATCGCTCCGGCCGTCTTCAGCTTCCGCGCCTGACGGCGCGGCGTCCGCGCTCAGCACCGCGACGGGGATGCTCCGCAGCGCCGCGTCCTGCCACAGACGGTGCAGGACGTCCTCGCCGGACATGTCCGGCAGATGCATATCGAGGAAGATCAGGTCCGGCCGCTCGCGGCGCGCCAGCGTCAGGCCCTCGCCGCCTGTCGGGCCATGCAGCAGCCGGACGCCCGGCCGGCGCTCCATGATGCGCTGCATGAGTCGCACGTTCGACGTGTTGTCCTCGACGTAGAGCACCA
>DASQHH010000538.1:0-3151 GCA_035632195.1 Vicinamibacterales bacterium | reverse complement strand
CGAGTCGCGTTCGCCGCGGCGGAACGAGTCGTAGACGTCGAGCGCCAAGGCGGCAGCATACAGCGCGACAGCGAGGATTCCGCCGCGTGCGCCCATCTCGAGCGCGTCGAGGAACATCGGTCCGTTGCCGGTGAGCACCGTGAAGGTGTCCGACTGCGCCGGCATGTACGACGCGAACAGCTCGCGGTTGCCGGAGCTGTCCTTGATGCCGATGACGTTCTGATGCTTCGCGAAATCGGCGACGAGCGGCGCCGGGAGCGCGAAGTGCATGTACTTCGGAATGTTGTACAGAATGACCGGCACCGGCGATTCGTCGGCGATGCGGCGGTAGTGCTGGGACAGCGCGCGCTCAGTCATGGCGGCGCCATAGTAGTGCGGCGCGACGACCAGCACGGCGTCCGCCCCGCGCTGCGCCGCATCGCGCGTTTGCTTGAGGCAGGTCCGCGTCGATTCGGCGCCGGTCCCGACGATCAATGCCCTTCCCTGCGGAACGCGTGCGCGAGCGACGTCGACGAGCTTGCCTCGCTCATCGGCGTCGAGCAGCGCGGCCTCGCCTGTCGACCCGGTGACTACGATGCCGTGAATGCCGGCCTCGAGATGCGCGCGAATGTTGGCGGCGAATCCGGCGGTATCGAGTTCGCCGTTCGCCGGCGAAAACGTCGTGACGACGGGCGCGAAGACGCCCTCGAGCTTCATGGTCATTGGGGAAGGAAATCCATGGATCCCGTCTGCAGCCCGTCGAGTGCCTGCGTCTCCACGGGCGACGATTCTCCCTCCGCGGCCGCCAGCGGCTCGTCTTCGACGACCGACTGCGAGAACATCTTCATTTGCAGCTCGAAGTCCGACGGATTGGTCGCCGCCGCCCGCGCCGTATCGAACGTGACGACGCCCTGCGTGACCAGATCGGCCAGGCATTGATCGAACGTCTGCATGCCGTATTGATCACGGCCGCCGGCGATGAAGTCGCGGATCTCGCCGATGCGCTTGCCGTCCATCATCAGCTCACGGATCGCCGGCGTGTTGATCATGATCTCGGCCGCCACCGCGCGGCCCTTGCCCGCCTTTTTCGGCAACAGGCGCTGCGAGATGACGGCGTGCAGCGACTCGGCGAGACGAATGCGAATGATGTCCTGCTCTTCCGGCGGAAACATCGCCATGATGCGCAGGATCGTGCTCTGCGCGTCGGGCGTATGCAGCGTCGACATCAGCAGGTGTCCGGTTTCGGCCGCCTTGATCGCCGTGTCCACCGTCTCGGCGTCGCGCATCTCGCCAATCATGATGACGTCGGGGTCCTGACGCAGCGCGGCGCGCAGGCCCATCTTGAAATCGGTCGTGTCCGAGCCGACCTCGCGCTGAGTCACCGACGACTTGGCGTCGCGGTGCAGGAACTCGATCGGATTCTCGAGCGTGAGAATGTGACGACTCTCGCGCTGATTGATGAAGTTGATCAGCGCGGCCATGGTGCTCGACTTGCCCGATCCCGTCACGCCCGTCACGAGCACCATGCCGCGCTCGGTTTCGGCGATCTGCGCGAGCACCTGCGGAAGGCCGAGTTGCTCGAAGGTCGGCACTTCCCAAGGGATCACGCGCATGATGATCGAGAACGATCCGCGCTGCCGCATGATGTTGACGCGGAATCGGCCGATCCCCGAGGCGGCCCATGAGCAGTCGTAGTCGAGGATCTTGTCGAGCCGCGCTTTGTCGTCGTCGTTCGACATCAGGTGGAGCGCGATCGACCGTGTTTGGTCCGGTGTGAGCGCCTGCTTGGTGAGCGGGATCAGCTCACCGTGCACCCGCGCCCGGAACACATCGCCGGCCTTGATGTGCAGGTCGGAGGCGCCGCGGTCCACGGCCGCCTTGATGATCTTCTCCATCAATATCCCGCCTGCTTGTTCACCAGGTTGTTCAGGGGCATGCCGCTCACGTAGCGCCGCCAGTTGTCGAGGAAGAGGTCCAGTTGCCGGGGCCAGAACCGACCCGGCGACACGGGAGAGACATGCGGCGTGAGGAGGACTTGTCGAAGCTGCCACAGGGGACTGAACGTCGCCAGTGGCTCCTCTCGGAACACGTCGAGCACCGCGCCGCGCAGCCGGCCGTCCCGCAAACGAACGACGAGCGCCTCCTCATCCAGCAACGCCCCGCGGGCCACGTTGACCACGATCGCCGACCTGGGCATTAGATCCAGTCGCCGGCCGTCGAGGAGACCGTTCGTCTGGGGGGTCAGGGGCGCCGCCAGGACGACCACGTCATGGACCCGTAGCTCCGCGTCCAGCGCGTCCAGAGACACCACTCGGTCGAACCCGGGGGGCGGCCCCAGCTCGGGCCTTCTCCGAACGCCAGTACAGCGTGCCCCGAGGGCCGTCAGGCGCTCGCCGATGGCCTGCCCGATTCCGCCCGTGCCGATCACAAGGGCACGAACCGTGTCCATCTCCCGAAGCACCGAGTCCAGCCGCACGAACGGGGTCTTGTTCCACTCCGTCCGGTGTTGTTGGTAGGTCGCGTAGTCGAGGCCGCGGAGAAAGTGCAGCACCCCCGCGACCACGTACTCCGCGATCGGCACGGCGTGGATGCCCGCCGAGTTCGTGAACAGCACGTCGCTGGCGAGCATCTCGCCATGGAGGGCGCTTCCGACCCCCGCCGCGGCCGAATGGACCCATTTCAGCTTCGTCGCGTGGACGAACAGCGCGCGCGGAATTCCGAACCCGAAGTAGATCTCGGCGTCGCGAATCGCGTCGACGACCTCGTCGCTCGGTCGAGGCGGGCCGTCCCCGTCGGAACTCGTCGCCGCCTTCACGACGTGAATCGCCCAGCCCGGGGGCGCATCGGCTCGGATACGGTGCTCCCCTTCCGGGGTCAGGGCCCAGTTCTTCGATGTCGCCGCGAGATCGACGACCAGCAGCCGTTCGCTCACTCTGTCACGATGCTGATGACGTCCTTGTCACGGCGCAGCGAGTCCACCATCAGATCGAGCTGCTGAGTTGCGCCGACCAGGTGCAACTCGAACGTACGGTCGTCTTCGTGCTCGAACGTGCGATGCGAAAACACGTGGATGCCCTGCGCTTGCATGAGGGTTTCCATTTTGCCAAATGCGACGCCGGGTCGAACGCGCAAGGTCGCGCGAATGCGGCGGCGCTTCATCAGCAGCCGGCGC
>DASQHH010000537.1:0-6683 GCA_035632195.1 Vicinamibacterales bacterium | reverse complement strand
ACGAAGGCCGCCATCCTGTGCTGGAGCAGATGGCCAGCACAGGCAGCAACGACCGCTTTGTTCCCAACGATCTTTATTTGAATTCGACCAGCCATAGCATCCTGCTGATCACCGGTCCCAACATGGGCGGCAAGTCGACCTACCTGCGGCAGACGGCGCTCACCGTCCTGATGGCGCAGATGGGAAGCTTTGTGCCCGCCCGTTCGGCGCGCCTGCCCGTGGTGGACCGCATCTTCACCCGCATCGGCGCCAGCGACAACCTGGCCCGCGGACGTTCCACATTTATGGTGGAGATGACGGAAACCGCAGCCATCCTAAACACCGCTACGCCCCGGTCGTTGATCCTATTGGATGAAATCGGCCGCGGGACGTCGACGTATGACGGCCTGGCCATCGCCTGGGCGGTGATCGAATACATACATTCCACCAGCAAGGCCAAAACGCTCTTTGCCACCCATTACCACGAGCTGACCGACCTCGCCGACGCCACGCCGGGCGTCGTCAACTTCCACGTCTCCGCCCGCGAGTGGAAGGACGACATCATCTTCCTGCGGAAGATCGTGCCGGGCCGGTCGGATCGCAGCTACGGCATCCAGGTCGCGCGTCTGGCCGGCCTGCCCCAGAAGGTCGTCGAGCGCGCGCGCGAGATTCTCGGGGCGCTCGAGCGGGACGAACTGACGCGCGGCGGACGGCCGTCGGTGAGCGGCACGCCGTCGGGACCGCAGGCGCAGCTCGGGCTGTTTCAGCAGCCCGAAGCCGACTCCGCGAAGATCGACGCGGTCCGCGCCAGGCTCGCCGGCCTCGACGTCGATCGCATGACGCCGCTCGAAGCGCTCACGCTGTTGAACGAATTGAAAAAGGACCTGTGACGGTCAGTAAACGCGACGTCATCCGGTCGCTCGGCCAGCGCAAGGTGGCCGTGATGCTGATGCTCGGCTTCTCGTCCGGGCTCCCTTTCTTCCTCACCGGAAACACGCTCGGGTACTGGATGCGCGACGAGGGGACGACGCTCGCGGCGATTGGGTTTCTGTCGTGGGTGGGGCTCGCCTACTCGTTCAAGTTCCTGTGGGCGCCGATCGTCGACCGCACGGACATGCCGGGGCTCGAATGGCTCGGCCGCCGGCGCGGATGGATGCTGCTCACCCAGCTGCTCGTCGGCGTCTTCCTCGCGGCGATGGCGGCGATCGGGCGAAGCGCAGGCCTCGCCGCCCTCGGAGCGTTGGCACTGGTCGTCGCCTTCTCGTCTTCGACGCAGGATATCGTCGTCGACGCCTGGCGCATCGAAGTGGCGGCCGACCCGGACGAGCTCGGCCTGCTCTCAGCCGCGTATCAGTTCGGGTATCGCATCGCGATCCTCGTCGGCGAAGCGGCGATCCTCTTCATCGCGAATCACTTTGGATGGAACCTCTCGTACGGCGTGATGGCGATGCTCATGGGGATCGGCATCGTCGCCACGCTTCTGGCGGCAGAGCCGGCGCGCGCGAAACAAGCCTTCGCCGCGAAGGCCGAGATGACCCTATGGACGCCGCGCGGGTTCGCGGATGCGGTGATCGGACCGTTCCGTGAGTTCTTCCGCATGTATGGCTGGCTGGCGGTGCTGATGCTCGCGATGATCAGCTTCTACCAGCTGCCCGAATACATGACCGGGCCGATGTACAACCCCTTCTATCACGACCTCGGACTCTCGAAGGACGCGGTCGGCGGCGTGCGCGCGTCGATTGGCCTCGTGTCGACGCTGGTCGGCATCACCGCCGGCGGATTCTGCGCGCTGCGATTCGGCTATATGCCGGCGCTCATCGCCGGCGTCATTCTCAAGGCGATCGTCATCGCCAACTTCGCGACGCTGGCGCACGCTGGACCGAGCATTCGGGTATTCAGCGGGGTGATCTTCGCCGACAACTTCGGCATCGGCTTCGCCGGCGTCGCGCTGGTCACCTACATGTCGAGCCTCACGAGCCTGGGCTACACTGCCACACAGTACGCATTGCTCAGCTCGGCATACACGTATCTCGGCAAGTTCGCCAAAGGCTGGTCCGGTGTCTGGGTCGAGCACCTGGCAGCGAGTCGATCGCTGCTCGACGCGTACGGTTTGTTCTTCGTCAGCGCGGGCCTCCTTCACCTGCCCGCGCTGCTTCTTTGTATCCTTCTGGCGCGTGCGACGCGTGCGACACGTTCATCCACAGCTCCTCAGCGCGCTGCTCTGTAGCGCCGTCCTCGCCTGCGGCGCCCGCGCGCGCGCCGCGACGCTCTTCGATCCCGCGCTGCGATTCCGCGCCCTGACGACGGAGCACTTCGTCATCTACTTCCATCAGGGCGCTCAGCCGCTCGCGATGCGGCTGGCGCCGATCGCCGAGGAGACCTGGCGGGCGCTCGCGCGGCCGATGGGCGTGACGCCGCCGCGGCTGACGCGCGTCGTGCTTGCTGACCAGACCGAGCTCGCCAACGGCTACGCGACGCCGCTGCCGCGCGACACGATCGTGATCTTCACAACCTGGCCCGGCGGCGTGGAGACGCTCGGCGAGACCGACGACTTCCTGCGCCTCGCGTTCACCCACGAATTCACGCACATCGTGCACCTCGACCGATCCGTAGGCTGGGCGCAGCCCGTGCGCGCGATCTTCGGCCGCTCGCCGATCGCGTTTCCGAACCTGCTGCTGCCAACCTGGCAGATCGAAGGCCTGGCCGTCTACGAAGAAAGCGCCATCACCGGCGAAGGACGGCTCCACGCCGGCGACTTCCGCGCCATTGTCGGCGAAGCGGCGCGCCAGCACGCGCTCGAGCCGCTCGATCGCGTCAACGGCGGACTGACGGACTGGCCCGGGGGCACTGCGGCGTACGCATACGGCCTCGGTTTCCATCGGTACCTTGCGGATCGGTTCGGCGCCGAATCGCTTGGAAACCTTGCCGATGCGACGGCACACGAGCTGCCCTACTTCGGGTCGCGCGCGTTCAAGAGCGTCTATGGTGAATCGCTCGGCGACCTCTGGCGCGAGTACGAAGCCGCAGAGGCGGCATCAGTGGCAGCCGCCGGCACGGAACCGGTGACGCGCGTCACACACGATGGCTTCAACGTCACGGGCCCCCGCTTCGATCGCTTCCTCTGCTTGGCATGCCCTCCTGAGGTGCTCTACGCCGCGGACTCGCCGCACGGATTCCCGTCGATGAAACGGGTCAGGCTCGACGGGACCAGGCCGGTTGAGGTCACCCGTCGGTATCTCGGAGATACGACCGCGTTCGGCCGCGAACGCATTTACTTCGACCAGCTCGAAGTCGCACGCAACGTCGGCCTCTACGGCGACCTGTACATGCTCGATCGCAGCAGTGGCCGCGTCGTGCGGCTGACGTCCGGCGCCCGGTTGACGCAGCCCGACCTGTCACGGAACGAACGATGGCTCGCCGCCGTCCAGGAGCGCGTCGGCGCCCGCGCCCTCGTCCGGATCGCGCTCGAGAGACCCGACCGTGCCGGCGCCATCGAAACTCTGCTGCTCGAACCCGACACGCAGTTCAACGCCCCGCGCTGGTCGCCGGACGGCCGGTCGATTGCCGTCGAGCGCCATCGCCTCGGCGGGCTCTCGGAGATCATCGTCGTCGACGTGGACAGCCGGAACGTCCGCGTCGTGGCATCGATCGCCGGCGCCCGCGTCACCACCCCCACATGGACGCCGGATGGACGGTTTCTCGTTGCGGCAGTGGCGCCGGAGGACCAGCCGTTCAACCTGTTCGAGTTCGACGCCGTGACGCGCGCCGCACGGCAGCTGACCCACACAACCGGCGGAGCTACGTGGCCTGACGTTTCGCCCAACGGGAGGACGATCGCGTTCGTCGGCTACGGGGTCGACGGCTTCGACGTGTTCACGGAGCCGTATCCGGCGGCGTCGCCGTCGACGATTCCCCCGCTGCCGGTGGAGCGCCCCTCGCGAGCACCCGCACCCGAGCAGCCGACGACCGACTATTCGCCGCTCGACACGCTGGCACCCACATCGTGGTCGCCGGTCGTCGATTCCAGCGGCAGCCGCGTACGGGTCGGCGGCCTCGTATCCGGTTACGATCTGCTCGGGTACCACTACTACGCTGCGAGCGTGGAATGGATGGCGTCGGCCCCGGCGGACGCCGTGCTGCCTACCCGGGCGAGGCCCGACTGGTCAGCCGCCTATGCATACGACCGCTGGCAGCCGACGCTCTTCGTGAGCGCCTCGAGGCAGACGTCGTTCTTTGCCGGACCTCCGACGGAAGCCGGTGCAGCCTCGCCGGGCACACTGGTCGAACGTGAACTCGCGGGCGGAATCGTCTTTCCCATCGTTCACACCCGGCTGCAGCACGCGGCCGCCGTATCGCTCGTCTACGACGGGGACGAGTACACGCTGACCAACGCGGTCGCGAAGCTCGATCGAACGCACGCCCGATTCGCCTGGACGACGGTCACCGCGCACACCTATGGGTATTCGATCAGTGCCGAGGACGGCGTCAGCATCGGCGCGACCGCAGACTTCGCGCGGACGAGGCCCCTGGCAGGATCGTCAGGATCGTCAGGATCGGCGCCCGTTTCCTCCGCGACCATCGGAACCGTCGACGCGCGCCTTTACCTGAGAGGACCGCGGCCGCACCACGTGATCGCCATCCGCGGTGGCATCGGCGCTTCAGCCGGCGACGAAGACTCCGCGCGGACGTTTCTTCTCGGCGGCCCGGGTCCCAACACGTCGACCGTCAGTACGGACAGTGAAGCGCTCAGCCTGCTTCGCGGATTTCCGCCGGATTCGTTCGCTGGTACGCACGTCGCGGTCCTGAACGCCGACTATCGCTTTCCGATCGCGCGTCCGCAGCGCGGGTACGGCACGTGGCCGTTGTTCCTCCACACGCTGCACGGCGCCGTGTTCGCGGACGCCGGTCAGGTCTGGGTCGCGAAGTTCGGCGAGAGCGGGACGAAGACGTCGATCGGCGCGGAGCTTTCAGCAGACCTCATCGCCGGCTACTATTTCCCCCTCACCATCGCCGCGGGCGCCGCGCTCGGACGCGACCACGAAGGCTCCGCGTACGGCGGCGCCGCCTTCTACGTTCGCGTTGGACGATCCTTCTGAACTTTTTGTGATTTAATACGACACGAATGAAGAAGAAGTCGCGGTTTCTGCAGACGCCGATCGAGCCGTTTGCCGTGGAAGCCGGCCTGAGCGCGGATGAACTGCTGGTCCGCATGGAGAAAATCTCGTTCCAGGGCCGCAATCTCGCGACGGCACATCGCATCTGGCAGAAAATGCTGCAGGACGACGTGACGATCTTCCTGGGAATGGCCGGCGCGCTGTCCGCCGGCGGTTTGCGGATGGTCGTCGCGCACCTGATACTCAACCGCTACGTCGACTGCCTCGTCTCAACCGGCGCCAACCTGTATCACGACCTGCACGAGACTCGCGGGCAGCACCATTATCTCGGATCGGCGCACGCCGACGACGCGGCGCTCGCCGAGGAGCGTGTCGACAGGGTTTACGACACGTACGCCAGCGAGGAAGAGTTCATCGGCAACGACAACTGGATCGCCTCGTTTGCCGCGACGCTTGAAAAGCGGCCGCACACCTCGCGCGAGTTCCTGTATCTGCTCGGCGGCCACCTCTGGAAGACGACGAAGCAGGACGGGATTCTGACCGCGGCGTACCGCGCGAACGTCCCGATTTTCTGCCCCGCGATCGCCGACTCGTCGATCGGCATGGGACTCTCTCAGGCCCGCCAGCACCAGGCCGGCGCCGGCTATATCGACATCATCGGCGATATCGTGGAATCCGCGAACCTGGTCATCCGGCGGCCGAGGACGGCGTCGGTCGTCCTCGGCGGCGGCACGCCGAAGAACTTCATCAATCAGGCCACCGTGCAGGCCGAGTTCTACTGCGACGAAGTCGGCGGCCATCGCTATGCCCTCCAGATCGTCACCGACGTACCCCATTTCGGCGGCGCTTCCGGTTCGAGCCTCGAGGAAGCGCAAAGCTGGGGCAAGCTGGCGACCAATTCCGCGCGCGTGTCGGTCCAGGCCGACGCGACGATCGCCCTGCCGCTTCTCGCGACCGCGCTGGCGAAGAGCGCGAAAGAGCTCCTCGCCGTCCGCAAGAGGCCCGTATTCGATCTCGCCGCCCGGCCGATGACCGTCGACGGCGCTGCCGTCGCATCCGACCGCTTTTTCACTTTCGGGGAAGTGAATGAATCTGCCGTTTGAGTACGAGCACGTCACGATCGGCGAGTACGGCGGCACCACCCCCACCACAACCGATTTCGACGGAGCGCGAGTCGTCATCCTTCCGATCCCGCTGGATCGCACGACGTCGTACGTGCCGGGGACGCGGACCGGCCCGCACGAGATCCTCGTTGCCTCGTCGCATATGGAGCTCTGGGACGAGGAGACCGGGACCGACGTGCACAGCGTCGGCATCTACACCCTGCCGGAGATGGAGTTTCCGTTCTCGCGGATGGACGACATCGTCGAGGAAATCCGTCGCGTCGTCGCCGAGCTGCTGAAGCGCGACAAGTTTCCGGTCATTCTCGGCGGCGAGCACTCGATCACCGGTCCCATCGTCCGGGCCGTTGCCGCGAAGCACCGGAACCTCTCGGTGCTGCAGGTGGATGCGCACGCGGACATGCGCGATGTCTACATGGGCACGCCGCACAATCACGCGTGCGCGATGCGGCGCGTCGTCGAATGCGCA
>DASQHH010000536.1:0-7140 GCA_035632195.1 Vicinamibacterales bacterium | reverse complement strand
AGACGGCCGCCGACCCGCTGTGCGGCGGCGCTCTGTACGCGCATATCGCGTACGCGCGGCAGCTGGACATCAAGCGCGCGGTGATCCTCGACGCCCTCCGGCGAATCGGGCGGCTCGAGCTGCCGGGAGACATCAGGCTCGCGGCGTCGCCCGAAGAGGGCTACCGGATGCGCGCCCGGCTGCACGTCCGCGCCGGCCGAATCGGCTTCTTTCGCGAAGGCACGCACGGGATCTGCGACGCGCGCGCGACGCGGCAGCTTCTCCCGCAGTCTTGCGACGCGCTCGAGGGTCTCGGTGCGGCGCTGCAGTCGCCAGGCGCAGATGCCGTCCGCGAGGTCGAACTGTCCGAGAACGTCGACGCGTCGCAGCGCGTGGTCGCGCTGGACGCGGCGCCTCCGCTCGAGGCGCGTGTCGTCGAGCGCCTTGGCACCAGCATCGCCGCCGGAGGCTTGAGCGGCGTGGTGTCCGGCGCGCATGTCCACGGGGTTCCGTTCGTCGTCGATCGGGTGCAGCCGGGCGGACACTCGATCGAGCTGCGGCGCCACGTGCTCGCGTTCTTTCAGGGGAATCGGCACCTGCTCGGCGGCCTGGTCGCGCACGTCGTCGCGCAGCTGCCCGAGAACGGCACCGTGGTGGAGTTGTACGCCGGCGTCGGGCTGTTCTCGGTTGCCGCGGCGGTTGCGCGCGGCGCGCGTGTCACGGCTGTCGAAGGCGACCGCGTCGCCGCGTCCGACCTGGAGGCGAACGCGTCGGCGTCCGGAGCAGCCATCAGGCCCGTTCACGACTCGGTCGAGCGCTTCGTTCTCCGCAGACTGTCCGACCCGCCGCTGGCCGTCGTCGTCGATCCGCCGCGGACAGGATTGTCACGGGAGGCGCTGGACGGCGCGATCGATCTCCGCCCGCGCCGGATCGTCTACGTCTCGTGCGACGTCGCCACGCTCGCGCGCGACGCGCGCCGGATTATCGATGCAGGGTTTGCCGTGAGCGGTGCGGCCGCGTTCGATCTGTTCCCGAACACGCCGCACGTCGAGACGGTGCTCGTGTTCGACCGGTAGGACTACCGTTTCTTGTCGCTGGCCGCCTGGAGGAACCCTTCGAACAGCGGACGGAATTCTCCGGTCCGCCAGAAGTTTTCGGGGTGCCACTGGACGCCGAGGCAGAACGGGGCGTCGGGATCCTCGATGGCCTCGATCACGCCGTCGGGCGCCGTCGCGGTCACCTTGAATCCCTGCGCCAGCCCTTTCACGGCTTGATGGTGGCGGCTGTTCACGTCGCACTCGTCGGCGCCGCTCAGCCTGTCGGACATGAGGGTCGAGAGCAGCGACTCCTTCTCGAGCCAGACGGCGTGCGCGAGCGCATAGGGCTGGTGCGGCGGCACGCCCAGGCTATGATTCAGCGCGCCCGCCACTTGCGACGGAATGTCCTGCACGAGCGTCCCGCCGCAGGCGACGTTCAGTACCTGAATGCCGCGGCAGATCGCAAAGATGGGCAGCTCCCGGCCGCGCGCCGCCTTTACGATCGCGATCTCGAAATCGTCGCGCCCCGCCTCCGCGCCGACGGTTGCCTCGTGCGCCGCTTCGCCATACCGCGCCGGTGCCACGTCATCTCCGCCCGTGAGCAGCAGGCCGTCCACGCCCTCGAGCGCCGAAGGGACGGGCATCGACGCGTCGACGATCCGGACTTCGCCGCCGACGTGCAGCACGGCCTGGCGGTAGTCTTCGAGCTTGCGACACGTCGCGATGCCGATGAGGGCCATGGCCGATCGAATCCTGCTACATCCGGGAGGGGACTGCAATCCCCATGAGGTCGAGCGCCTTCGTCATCTGCGTCCGGAAGTACGCGACGCCCGCCGCGCGCCAGCGCTTCCGGCCGGCGTCCTCTTCCGCGAGGATCGGATACCGGTGATAGAAGGCGTTGAACAGCTGCGCGAGTCCGAACGCGTACTTCGCGAGGCTCGAGAACTCGAGCGAGCGGACGACCAGTTCCACCACTTCGTCGAGGCGCGACGCCTCGAAGAGGAGCGCCCACAGGTCATCGCCCGCGAGCTCCGCGGCATCGTTTGGATCGAGCGCCGCGAGCAGGTCTGATTCCGACACGCTCTCGCGTTCCTGCAGCTTGTTGAAGATGTTGTTGGCGCGGACGACGGAATACTGCAGGTACGGCCCCGTCTCGCCCTCGAAGCTGAGCGCCTCCTCGATGTCGAATACGATGATCTTGCTGCGCGAGAACTTCAGCATGAAGTAACGGATGGCGGCGACGGCGATCTCGGATCCAGTCCGGCGGCATTCGTCCGCGTCAAATTCCGGATTCCGCTTGGCGACCTCCGCGGTCGCTTTCTCCGTCAGCAGATCGACGAGGTCGTCGATCTTCACGCCGAGCCCCTTGCGTCCCGACACCTCGACGAACGGCTTAGCGGCCTCTTCGCTTCCGGCATCGATGGCGTAGCCAAGCTCGCGCGCCGTCGCATGCGACAGCGCGACCATCTCGTACGAGAAGTGGATGGAGTTTTCCGCTTCCTTCGGATGGCCGAGCGCCCGCAGCGCCTGGCTGAGAAGCGCTTGCAAGTACATCTGACGCGAGTCGATGACGTTGTAGATCCGCGACGCGCAGCCGAAGGCCGGCGCCGACGGATCGGTCGGTCCCGATGTCGTCGACCAGAGCGGCTGGCCGTTCCATTGCTGGGTAACCTTTCGATAATGAAAATCCCGTCCGAGCAATCCGAGCTTCCAGAATTGATTCGCGAGGTCCTTGCCGATGTAGGTGACGACGCCGTTCGACCGGACGATGACTTTTTCGCGTTCGGCTTCCTTATCCTTGTCGGCGTCGCCCCCGTCGTTGTTTGCCGAGCCGTCTTCGATTTTCATCACCCAGCAGCCGGCGAGCTTGCCTTCCGTCTGCAGGTACACAGCCCCCTGCGCCTTCAGGACTTCGAAGGCACGGGCCCAGAACTGCAGCCGTACGATGTCGCCCTCGTACGTCAGCAGGTCGTACGCGATGTTGAGCCGCGCCATCGTCGCCAGGTGCGCGCGGACGATTCGTTCGACGACGAATGCGCCGATTGCGGACGTCTCACCGGTGCCGTGCTCGAGCTCGTGCAGCGCCTGCGCCCGCGCGTCGAGGTGCTCGCGCTTCTGGTCGTACCACTCCGTCACGCGTGAATAGAGGTCCCAGCAGTAGTGATCGAAGCGCGTGCTGTCGGCGATCCGCTTGACGGCATCGAGATCGAGATGTTCGATCTCGTGGAACCCGACGACGATGTCGGCGACCTGGACGCCGAGGTCGTCGATGTAGTTCTGGACCTCGACTGTCGTCCGGCGGAATCGCAGGACGCGCGCGAGCGTGTCGCCGAGGGCGGCATTGCGCAGATGGCCGATGTGGGCGGCCTTGTTCGGATTGATGGCGGTATGCTCGACGATCGTCCTTGGATCCGCAGTCTCCGCCGGCGCGACCTCATTGCGAACGCGACGGATCGCGTATTCGGGACGCGTCAACGAGAGATTCAGATACCCGTTCGGCGCGACATCGACGCGGCTCACGCCCGCAATCGGTTCGAGAGCGGCGGCGATCTCCTGCGCGATGGCGCGCGGCGCTTTTCGAAGCGTCCGCGCGAGCTGGAACGCGACGGTGACGGCGAGGTCGCCCAGCGCCCGGGTCGGCGGGACTTCAACCGTAAACGGCGGGACCTCGGCCAGGCCGAACTGCCGTCGAATCGCCGCGGCGACGGCGTCGTGGACGACGCGTTGAACGATCAGAATCATGGACGGGTCGCGTGCCGGATGCTCGAGAGCTGCGCTAAGCTCGTGTTACGATTACGGTTCGTGGCCTTCCAAGTCGGCCGGCGTGTTCACGTTGGCCAGCAGCCGGTGGCAATCGCCAAATCGGTCGACATCCGTGAACGTCACCCGCAATTCGGCGAGGAGATCCCGCATCTTGAGCCGACCACGCGCCAGGTGCCGTTCGACCGCGCCGAGCACGCTCCGGCGATAGACCGCGCACAACGGATGATATCCGCGTTCCGTACGCGGCACCACCGCGTCGATGCCGCCAGGGTCGCCCGCACCGCCGGCCAGACCGACGAGACCGGTCAGCAGCGCGGTGGTCACAAACGGCATGTCGCACGCGACCACGACGACCAGGTCGCCGCGCGCTGCCGAGAGCGCGGCGTCGAGGCCGCCCATCGGCCCGCAGCCTTCGACCCGATCCGGAATCGTCCGCGCTGCGGGATGCGTGCCGCGGCCGACGATCAGAATCTCTCCGGCGATCTGCGCGAGCGCGTCGATCTGACGCTCCAGGATCGTTCGGCCCTCGACGACGATCGCGCTCTTGTCGCGTCCGCCGAAGCGCGCCGCGCGGCCGCCGGCGAGGATTGCCGCCGAAACGTCGGTCGACACCGGTCCTATCGTATTTCATGAGAGAAGCGGGCATCGGCCGCGTGCTGGTCGCGAGCCTGCATCAGGGCATCGCCGACATCCTGCCGACGCGGCTCGGATTCTACGAGAACTGGCTGAACGCCGAAGGGCTGCGCGAGGGCACGATCGGTCTGGCGCCGCTCTACGCCGTCTTGAGCTTCCTGCGACAGGAGGGCAACGCTTACAACCTGATTACGACGCGCGCCGGAGAGTACGCGGCCGAATGGACCGTGGAGTCGATGCCGCCGCTCCGCCGCACGCTGATCCGCGCCATGCCGCTGTGGGTCCGCAGCCGCATGCTCCTGAGGCTCTCGAAACAGCTCGTGCGCGACAGCTATCGCGGCAGCCGCGCGATTTCGCGCCTGCGGCGCGGCATGGCCAGCGTCGACGTCCGCGCGTCGATCTTCTGCAGCGTCCGCGAGCCGGTGCCGCAGCCGCTGTGCGGCTTCTACGCCGCCGCCTTCACCAGGATGATGACGCTCTTCAACGTCGGCGCGCGCGCCGAGGTCGTCGCCTGCCGTGGAACGGGCGAACAGAAATGCGTCGTCAAGCTCGCGCTCAACGGGAAGTCGGCCGCATGAAAGCCGTGGTCGTGACGGCAGTCCTGTCGTCGCTGACAGGGTTCCCAGTGGCGCCCGCCGGCGCGCAGCCCGCGAGCCGCACGCTGGTCATGCCGTTCGAGAACGTCCGCCGCGAGCCGCGGCTGTTCTGGCTCGGCGAGGGGACCGCTGTGCTGCTGACCGACGATCTCAACGCGCTCGGCGGCGGCGCCATCACGCGGCAGGAGCGGCAACAGGCGCTCGACAAGCTGCAGGTGCCGCCGGCGGCGGCGCTGACGGATGCGACCGTCATCCGCATCGGTCAGCTTGTCGGCGCTTCGTCGGTCGTTGTCGGCTCGCTGCAGCTGGACGAGGAAACGCTGACGATCCGGGCGCGGAGCATCGCGCTCGAGACGGGGAGGATGCAGGCGGACATCTCCGAACGCGGACCGCTCAGCGAGCTGTTCACGATTGTCGAGCGCGTCGCGCGGCGGATCGCGCTGCCGTCCGCGAAATCGACGGACGAGGTCGAGCGCCAGCATCCGTCGCTGCCGGTGTTCGAGAACTACATCAAGGGCCTGCTGGCCGAAACGCCCGACACGCAGATTGGCTATCTCAATGCCGCGCTCAAGCTCCAGCCGGGCTTCGATGGGGCGCGGCTCGCGCTCTGGGACGTCTACACGGATCAGGGCGATTACGAGGAAGCGCTGAAGGCCGTCCGTCCGATTGCGGCGGGCTCGCCGTCGGCGTCGCACGCGCGGTTTCTTGGCGGCCTGTCTCAGCTCGATCTCAAACAGTACGATCTGGCATTCGAGACGTTTAAAGCGCTGGCGGACGCCCAGCCGACACCGGCCGTGATGAACAACCTCGGAGTCATCCAGTTGTTGCGAGCCGGATCGCCGCAGTCCGGCAAGGCGACTTACTACTTCACCAAGGCCGCGGACGCCGATCTCGACGATTCCGACTACACATTCAATCTCGGATACGCGTACGATCTCGAGCGCGACTTCCAGGCGGCCATCTACTGGCTCCGCGAGACCGTGCGCCGCAGCCCGACGGACGGCGACGCGCACTTCGTTCTCGGAGCGGCGCTGTCGGCATCGGGCAGCAGCGTCGAAGCGGCGCGCGAGCTGGAGCTCGCCAAGCGCCTGTCCGCGACCTACGAGGAGCGCGAGAAGCGGGCCGCGCCCGGTGCCGAAATCCAGGTGCCGCGCGGGCTCGAGCGCGTGAAGCAGGAAGTGGAGCTGCCGCACGCCCGCCGCATCGAGGCGCGGATCACGACGAGCGAGCAGCGGAGCCAGCAGGAGCTTGCGACCTTCTACTTGAACAACGCCCGCCGGTTCTATCAGGCCGAGAACGATCGGCAGGCGGCCGACGAGCTGAATCGCGCGCTCTACCTGTCGCCGTACCTGGCGGAGGCACACCTGCTCCTCGGACGCATTCATCTGCGCAACGGCCGCATCCACGACGCGATCGATGCGTTCAAGATCGCGCTCTGGAGCACGGAGACCGCCGCAGCGCACGCGGCCCTCGGCGAGGCGTACCGGCAGAACAGGGATCTGGACGCCGCCCGCGCGGAGGCGGACCGCGCCCTGGCCATCGAGCCGGACCTGCCGGAAGCCCGGGAGCTGGCCGCCCGGCTCGGGCCGCGCTGACCTCTTGTACGACGTGGTACAATTCCTTCGGCCTTGGCTCACGATCTCCAGGACGAAGGCTTCCACGAAATTCAACTGAACGGGAAACAGCTCGTCTTCCTGTTCATGGCCGCCACGGTCGTGTCGGTCGTCATCTTTCTCCTGGGCGTGTTCGTCGGACGCGGTGTCCGCGTCGAGCGTACCGTCGCGTCCGATCCGACGGCTCCGCCGGCCACCGTCGCCGATACGACGCCGGCTCCCCAGCCCGCGGCCGCCGTCCCGCCGCCGGTTGGATCGGACCCGACCACCGCCGCGCCGCCGAAAGAGGCGGCCGAGGATCTCAGTTATTTCAAGCGTCTCGACAAAGCCGCCGCGCCGACGGAGAAGTTGAAGGCTCCGAAGCAAGAGAAGCAGCCTGAAAAAGCGGTGCCCGCGCCTCCAGCAGCCACATCCGCGCCGGCCGCCCCGGCAGCCACGAGCAGCTCGGGTGAGCCGACCGGACAGGGCTACGCAGTCCAAATCGCCGCGCTGAACGTCAAGAGTGACGCGGAAGCCATC
>DASQHH010000535.1:0-2668 GCA_035632195.1 Vicinamibacterales bacterium | reverse complement strand
CAGCAGCGGAATGTCCTCCGTCCGCTCACGGAGGGGCGGCACGAAGATGGGGACGACGTTCAGCCTGAAGTACAAATCCTCGCGGAAGTTGTTCGCCTTGATCTCGGCCTGCAGATCCTTGTTCGTCGCCGCCACGACGCGCGCGTCGACACGGATCCTCGCCGTGCCGCCGACGGCTTCCATCGTCTGCTCCTGCAGCACGCGCAGGACCTTGGCCTGCGTCTTGAGGCTCATGTCGCCGATCTCGTCGAGGAAGATGGTGCCGCCGTCGGCCGCCTCGCACTTGCCGCGCCGGTCCGCCACGGCGCCGGTGAACGCGCCGCGGACGTGGCCGAACAGCTCGCTCTCGATCAGCTCTTCGGGAATGGCGGCGCAGTTGACCTCGACGAACGGACCGGCGCGTCGCTTGCTCAGCTGGTGCACGGTCCGGGCGACGAGCTCCTTGCCGGTGCCGTTCTCGCCGTAGATGAGCACGCGGCCGTTCGTGGGCGCGGCCATCGCCACCTGCTCGCGGAGCTGCCGCAGGGCGTAGCTCTCGCCGACCATCGTCTGGGTCTTGTCGACGCGGGCGCGCAGCGCGCGGTTCTCGGCCTCGAGCTTCCGCTGCCTCAGCGCGTTGCGGACGACGAGGACGGTCTTATCGAGCGACAGCGGCTTCTCGACGAAATCAAACGCGCCGAGCTTGATCGCGCGCACCGCCGACTCGATGTTGCCGTGGCCGGAGATGAGCACGACCTGCGCGTCCACCTGCCGCTCCCGCAGCCGCTGCAGCGTCGCGAGGCCGTCGAGCCCCGGCAGCCACACGTCGAGCACGATCAGATCGACGGGCCCGCGCGTGACGCGGTCGAGACACGCTTCGCCGCTCGCCACCGCTTCGACGGCGTAGCCTTCGTCGTGAAGGACGCCGCTCAGCGAGCTCCGGACGCCTGGTTCGTCGTCGACGATCAGGATCGTGGCCTTCAACAGGGCAACTCGATTGTAAACCGCGTGCCGCGCGGCAGGTTCTCTCCGACGTCGATGCTGCCGCCGTGCTCCGCGATGATCCGCCGGACGATGGCGAGCCCGAGTCCGCTCCCGCGGCGCTTCGTCGAGTAGTACGGCAGGAACAGCTTGTCGCGCTCGGCCGGCGGGATGCCTGGACCGTTGTCCGCGACGACGATCCGCACGACGTGGTTCTGCGCGTCGAGGTGCGTCTCGACGGCGATCTCCCCGCGGCGCTCCATCGCCTCGATCGCGTTGTCGACGAGATTGATGATCACGCGGCGGATCTGCTCGGGGTCCAGCTTGACGAACCCGATGCCGTCGCCGTTGCGCTGGACGATGCGCACGTCGGCGACGACGCCGTTGTAGAGCGCGAGCGCGTCGGCAATGAGCTGCCGCAGATCGGTCGGCACCGTGCGCGGCGCCGGCATCCGCGCGAACTGCGAGAACTCGTCGACCAGCCCCTTGAGCGATTCGACCTCGCCGACGATCGTGGACGTGCATTCGTCGACCAGCGCGCGCGATTTCGGATCGGCGCTCGAGAAGAACCGGCGCATCCGCTCGGCGCACAGCTGGATCGGCGTCAGCGGATTCTTGATTTCATGCGCGAGGCGGCGCGCCACTTCTCGCCACGCCGCGACTTTCTGCGCGCGGATCAGCGGCGTCACGTCGTCGAGCACCAGCACGACGCCTTCCGGCGCGCCCGTCTCGCCGACGAGCGCCGTCGAGACCGCGGCCAGGTGCAGCTCCTGGCCTTCCCGCAGGATCGCCACTTCCTGGATCGGCGGTTCGGCTGTCGGACGGCCGGCGTCCGCGACGAGCCGCTCCAGCGGCCGGAGATCCGTGCGATCGAAGGCTGCCGCCAGCGGCTGACCGGCGACGTGGGCGTCCAGACCGAGCAGGCGCGACGCCGCGCGGTTGATCGTCGTGATCGTGCCCGCCGCGTCGACGGAGACGACGCCGGTCGTGATGCGCTCGAGAATCGTCTCGATGTAGCGCCGGCGGCCTTCGGCTTCGACGTGCTTCCGTTCGAGCTCGATCGTCGATCGGTCGATGCGGCGGCGGCTCGCGGACAGCTCCGTCGACATCGCGTTGAACGCGTCGACGAGCGACCCGAATTCGTCGTGGCTCTGCGGCTCCACGCGCTGGTTGTAATGGCCCGCGCCGATCTCGCGCGCGGCCGCTGCGAGCATCTGCACCGGCCGCGTGATCCGCTTCGCCATGTAGAGGCCCATCCAGGTCGCGCCGACGAGGATGAGCAACGTCACCATCAGGAAGAACGACAGGTACACGCCCTCGAGCGGCCGCTTGAGCACGCGGATCTGGTTGTAGTTCTGGAACGCCTGCGTCATGCTGCGCGACCGCGCGACGAGCTCTCCGGGCAGATAGTCGGTCGCGACGACGACGCCGGCGGGCCGGCCGTCCGGGGCGCGCACGACCGCCGCCGCGTGCAGCAGGTCGCCCCGGGCGCCCAGCGCCTCGACGGACTGCGGCGCGTCCGCATCCCCGGGGTTCCCGGCGGGCGCGGCGAATGCCTGCGCGGCCAGCCGATCGATGCCGGCGCGTCCCGACAGCGCCTGCGGCACGGTGGCGGCGGGCGCCGTCGCGTCGGTCACCGGCTCGAGCGAGCCGGCCGCCCCGGGCCGCGCGCCGTACACCGCGACCTGCTGCACGCGCTGCGGCGTGA
>DASQHH010000534.1:0-5000 GCA_035632195.1 Vicinamibacterales bacterium | reverse complement strand
ATGAAGCCGGGCGAGACGAACGCACAGAACCCGCATCACTTCGTCCTCGTGACCGTTGACGGAGACAAGCTCTTCCTCGAAGTCTTCGGCACCGGACCGACGCCGTACAAGCCCTACCAGGGCGAATCACGCATCGAATTGCGGTGATAAGATCGCGCGTTCGAGGACTCTCATCATGAAGAAGACTTTGCTGCTGCTCGCGTTCGCCTGTTCGACGGCGATCGCGGTCCATCACGCGCCGGTTCATTTCGCGGCGCACCTGGCCGCACAGAGCGGCGGCAGCGCCGTCATCAATCGAAATGCGTATCAGGATCTCCGCTGGCGGACGGTCGGTCCGCACCGCGGCGGACGCTCGACGGCGGCGGCCGGCGTCCGTACGCAGCCGAACGTCTTCTACATGGGTGCGACGGGCGGCGGCGTCTGGAAGACGGAGAACTACGGCATCACGTGGGTCCCGGTGACGGACGGCCAGATTGCGACGGGATCGATCGGAGCCATCGACGTGAGCGATTCGAATCCGAACGTCGTGTACGTCGGCACCGGCAGCGAGGCGATTCGATCAAACGTCATCCTCGGCCGCGGCGTCTACAAGTCGACCGACGCCGGTCGCACGTGGCAGTTCACGGGCCTGCGCGAAGTCGGCCAGATCGGTCAGCTGAAGATTCATCCGAAGAACCCCGACATCGCATACGTCGCCGCGGTTGGCAGCCCGTTCGGCTTCGGCCCGGACCGCGGCGTGTACCGCACGAAGGACGGCGGGAAGACCTGGCAGAAATCGCTCTTCATCAACGACGAAACGGGCGTCGTCTCAGTGGCGATCAACTGGTCCAATCCGAACGAGGTCTACGCCGGCGCGTGGCGCGCGCAGCGGCGACCGTGGACGATCATCAGCGGCGGCCCGGCGAGCGAGGGCGGCATCTACAAAACGACCGACGGCGGCGACCACTGGACGCACCTGACCGGCGGATTGCCGGACGACGTGATCGGCAAGGTGTGGATCGACGTCGCGCAGTCGAACCCGAAGGTCGTCTACGCGCAGGTCGAAGGGAAGGGCGCGAAGGGCGGGCTGTATCGCAGCAGCGACTCAGGCGCGACGTGGGCGGTCGTCAACAGCTCGCAGGCGCTCCGCGCGCGGCCGTTCTATTTCAACAAGGTCTTCGCGAACCCGAAGGACGACAACGAGGTCTACGTCACCGAGCTCGCGCTGCATCATTCGACCGACGGCGGCCGGACGTTCACGAACCTGAATCCGCAGCACGGCGACAACCACGTCGTCTGGTTCAACCCGGATCAGCCGCACATCTTCATCGAGACCAACGACGGCGGCGCCAACATCACGCAGGACGGCGGCCGGAGCTGGTCGACGGAGAACAACCAGCCGACCGCGGAGATGTACCACGTCGATGCCGACGAGCAGTTTCCCTATCTGATCTACGGTCCGCAGCAGGATACCGGCAAGAACCTGACGGTCCCGAGCCTTCCGCCGACCGCGTGGGGCCCAGACGATCCGGTGCAGCTGTGGATTCCGGCGCCCGGCTGCGAGAGCGGCCAGGTGCGTCCGATTCCGTCGGGAAAAATCGTCTACGGCGACTGCAAGGGCGAGTTCGGCCGCATGAACGTCGCGACGGGGCAGGAGCAGGAATACTGGATCAACCCGCAGCAGCGCTACGGCAAGAACCCGGGCGACATGATGTTCCGCTTCGTCCGCCAGTCGCCGATTGAAGTCGACGCGCACAACCCGAACATCGTCTATCACGGTTCTCAGTATGTGCATCGCAGCCTCGACGGCGGCGTGCATTGGACGAAGTGGAGTCCGGACGTCACGGCGAACGGACCCGAGGGACACGTCGTCTCGGGCGAGCCGATCACGCGCGACATGACGGGCGAGGAAGTCTACGCGGCTCTCTACTCTTTGCGCTCGTCGCGGCTCGAGCCCGGCGTGTTCTGGTCCGGATCGAACGACGGTCCGGTATGGATGACGAAGGACAACGGCGCGACGTGGAAGAACGTGACGCCGAAGGATCTGCCGCCGGGCGGACGCGTGCACACAATCGAGGATTCGCCGCACCGCAAAGGCTCGGCCTATGTCTCCGTCTACCGGATGTACTTCAACGACTTCAAGCCGTACCTCTACATGACGAACGACTACGGTGACCACTGGACGCTGCTCACCGACGGCACCAACGGGATTCCCGCCGATCAGCCGATGCACGTCGTGCGCGAGGATCCCGAGGTCGAAGGGCTGCTGTACGCCGGCACGCTCGAGGGCGCGTACGTCTCGTTCGATCAGGGCAAGCACTGGCAGACGCTGCAGCAGAACCTGCCGGCGACGCCGGTCACCGACATCAAGGTTCACCACGGCGACCTCGTCATCTCGACGATGGGCCGGTCGTTCTGGATCATGGACGACATCGCGCCGCTGCGTCAGCTGGCGCTGAGCGTGACGAAGCCGGCGAAGACGCGTCCGACCGACAATCCGAATCCCAACGTCGTTCGCGTCTCGATGCAGACGCCGCCGCCGGCGAAGTCCGCGCCCGCGAAGGCGGTCATCAAGCCGTTCGATGGATCGAACGTGTTCCTCTTCACGCCGGCGCCGGCGTATCGCGTGCATTACTCGGCCGTGCAGAATCGTCCCGACTGGCCGGAGTATCCGCCCGCGGGCGCGCACATCGACTACTTCCTCGCGAATCCGTCAGGTGACGTGAAGCTCGAGATTCTGGACTCGGCCGGCAAGACCGTCCGCGAGTACTCGAGCGCTGCGCCGGCGAACACCGGCCGCGGCGGGCGCGGCGGTGGCGGACGCCGCGGCGGGGGGCTGCCGTCGGCATTGCCGACGAAGGTCGGCATGAACCGCTTCGTGTGGGACCTGCGGTATCCGGGCGGAGCCGCGGCCGCGAGCGCTGACGGCGAAGGCGGCGGCTTCGGCGGCAACGGACCGCTCGTCGCGCCCGGCAGCTACCGCGCGCGGCTGACGGCGAACGGCGTCACGAAGACCGAGTCGTTCAGGGTCCTGATCGATCCGCGCATCGCGAAGGACGGCATCACCGCGACGGATCTCGCGGAGCAGGCCCGCTTTGCGCTAAGCGTCCGCGACAGCCTGGCCGAGGCGCGGGCGCTCTCGCAGCGCGTCCGGCAGGCCATCGACGGCAAGCGCGGCGACCAGGCCGCGCTGCAAAGCGTCTGGGAGCGGCTGGTCACGAAGTCCGGTCCGTACGAGGACCAGATGTTCATCGATCAAATGTCCAACGTCGGCCGCGAAATCGGCCAGGCGGATCAGAAGATCCCGGCGAGCGCGTACGATCGCTACAACCAGCTGACGAAGGAATGGGCGTCCATCAAGGCCGACGCGGACAAGGCTCTACGTTGACACTCGACGTCGAAACACGCCAGGAGGTCGCATGCGGTCTTTGATGCTTGCGTTCGCATTGTCGGCGGTCGTCGTTGGCGCTCAACAGACAGTGTACGAACCCGGAAACGGCGTCACGCTGCCGAAGGTGATGAAGCAGGTCCAACCGCAGTACACGCAGGAAGCGATGGACGCGCACATCGAAGGGAACGTCGCCGTGGCCATCGTCGTGAAGGACGACGGCAAAGTCGGCGAGGCGGCGATCTCGCGCTCGCTCGATCCGACGTATGGCCTCGACAAGCAGGCGCTTGCTGCGGCGAAGCAATGGGAGTTCAAGCCGGGCACCAGGGACGGTAAGCCAGTCGCGGTCCGCGTCACCCTGGAGATGACGTTTACACTGAAGTAGAGGTCGAGCTCAGCGCGGGTAAGCTCGCTTCCACGTCCGCCACCAGCTCGCGTCGTCGAGTCCCAGCGCATTCCACCATGCGTCGAGCGACGCGCGATCGAGACGCATGACGGCGTCGCGGCCGACACCCTTCGGCATCGGTAGCCGAGCGGCCAGCGCGTCGACGACGGCGCCGCGGGGCGCGGCGTCCACGCGTGAGATCAGGTGCCACAGCGTCATCGCGTCGCGCGGACGGGCGTGCCGCAGCACGTAGTCGAGCGACGCCCCCGTCTTCGTCGAATCCCCGCCGAAGTCGACCTCGTCGAGCGAGTCCTGAAACGCCTGCTCCGAATCGTCGAACCGCGGAGTGCCGGGTCCATCGCGCGGGACGGTCCGGCACGACGCGCCCGCGGGAACGAACGACTCGCGTCCGTTGTACTCGAACGCCACCCATCCGGCCTGCACGCTCAGCAGTCCGAGTCCGTCCTCGTCCACGTGCAGCGTATAGGCGCAGCCGAGATCGGTCGCGCGCGCCGAGGGCGTGTCGACGACGAACTGTCCCGGCGGCGCCACGATGATGGCGCGCAGCGTGCCGTGATCGAGGGCGAGGCGATGGCGCGCCGAACCGGATTCGACGAGGCGCACGCGTGAATTCGCGTCGACGGTGACCTCGCCGAGACCGTCGACGTCAATGCGGGCACGAGACGCCGCGTCGGTGACGACCGCCTGTCCCACCACGAGATGCGCACCGGCGCCGATCGACGACGAGTCCACGCGCGGATCGCCCGAGAGGCGGTCGATCGTCCAGGCGGCGGACCGCGACGACGATTGCCACGTCGCGCCGACCATCAGCAGGACGCCTGCGGCGACGCCCAGCGCGGGCACGAGGAACCGCGGCGTGAGCCATCGTGTCGGGCGGAGCGCCGCTGGCAGCGGAGGCGCCGTCCGCCTGGTCTGCAGCGGACGCAGCAGCGCTTCGAGCCGTTGAATATCCGGCTCCGGCGTGTCCGACGGATCCCAGAGATAGTCGTTCATGGCAGACCCAGTTTTTCGCGCAGCAGCTTCATGCCGCGGTGCAGGTTGACGCGCACGGAACCCGTCGTCAGTCCCGTCCGCGCCGCGATTTCGTCTCCGCTCATTCCCTCGACGAGCCGGAGCATCAGCGTGTCGCGGTACGCCTCCGGCAGGCGGCGGATCGCGTCGAGGATCGCGAGCGACTCGGCCGCGATGGCATCGCCGCCCGGCAGCTCGGCCGGCAACTCGATCTCC
>DASQHH010000533.1:0-5458 GCA_035632195.1 Vicinamibacterales bacterium | reverse complement strand
CGGTTTTCTTCTCCTCCCCACAGTCTCCCCGAACCGGGTCGATCTTCGAGCATCGCCGAGGAATCACGAGCACAAGCTGGAACGCCGGAACCCGAACAGACTCAGCGGCTTGGACCAGCAAACCGCGTCATCACTGCTAGTTAGAGAAACTGCTGAAATCGGTTTCGATGCCCGCCCCCGGCACTTGTTTTCAACAATGTAGCGGAAGAGGCTCCCGCCGCTCAACGGGAGGAAGTGCGCCGGTTTAGCAAGAGTTAAGCTGGCGGAGGACGTGGTTCTGCAGCTCGCGATCATCGCGCTAGCGGTCGCGGCTGGCTGGTTTGTTCGGTCCTTCTTTCCAGCCTACTTGTCCGAAAAAGGCAAGAACCTCGCGACAAAGGAAGACATCGCCGAGATCACCAACAAAGTGGAACAGGTTCCAGGCGAGTCACAAGCTGCATCATGAGCTGGAGAGCTGTACCCGTGGATTGAAGAGTTCGGAGCAGACGGCTTGAGCGTCCAAGCCAAAAACCGTGTCAAACGACTGAATCATCGTCACATCGCCAACGGTGCCGCAGCTACTGTCGTTGCAGGATCAACTTGGAAGACACATCACGAAGGATTGTCCCGTTACATCCATCATGCTCGGTCACGACGCCAGTCATCGTGTTGCCGCTGAGGATCAGGTCTCCCTGAGTATCGATGTAACAGTCGTTCTCGTTCTGGGGAAATCCGCCATCGTATGTCTCCGCGAATTGGAGGTCGGTCAGGCCGACCACCATCGTTCCGAGCACTCCTCCGCGAACAGACATCGCACCAAAGATCGGATGGTTTCCTTGTGCGAGAGTTGACGGTCCACCGGCCTGTATTACGGTGCGGGACACACCGAGTGTCTCAACCTGCGCGGCACCGGCGGTCAGATTCCATGTGCGGCCATTGCCATCAGTCCAGGTACCGACAAAATCGGCGGCCGTGATTGGAACCGCCATCGTCGGCGCGACCCCGTTGCTTCCGCCACATTTGATCGCAGCCACACTCAGCAAGAGCGCCACGCCGCCCGACCGCTTCAGAAGCAGCATGATGAGCCCAACTCAGAGAGTTCCATGTACCTCCCTCAGGCGCAGGTCGTCGGCGTGTACATCAGCGCGCGGGGACTGCCGCTCTTTGTCTATGCTTTCAGCTTCGCCTTTGCCTTCCGCCGCTCGGCCCAGTACCGCTTCATCCGCCGCGACACCTCGGCCCGCGCTGCCGCGGACATCGACCGGGCGCGCTTCGACACCTTGGCGACGGTCCGACGGATGGTCCGGCGAGTCTTCGGCAGCTTCAGCTCGGGGAACGCCCGCTCGATGGCGATGATCTCGGCCCGCAGTTCGTTGATGGCGGATTCCGCCCCGCGTTGGGCGAGTTCCTTCAGTTTCTCGGCGGTCAAACGGGTTCGCGGTTTCGGCATCGTCAGACTTCTCCTGAAGAAAACAGTGAGCCTACGTCATTCTATGGCACGGTGAGTTGGAGCCGTTGGGTCGACAGTGCGGTCAGTGTGACTTGCCGGACCTGTCGCTCGGGCTTTTCTGGTACACGCGCCAAGCTCTGTAGACCAAGTACAACGGGGCGAGCACGAGCATGAGCTTAAAGGCCAGTTCTGAATAGCTGAGTGAACCAAACATCGCTGGGCCTCCTTATCCGATCCAATGCATGGCGTCACGCGTAACGCGGGTGGTTACAGTACGCGATGCGCACGACTTTTTCCACGGCACCATCCCCGCGCAGCCTCGACGCGCATTGCGCTTGATCGCGCCGCAAACGTTTGGCACGATTTGCCCTCACCCTAATGCTGGACGCCCTGCGAAAGTCTTTCGCGATGCTGCCGCCGCATCACCGGCGGCGCTGGCTCCTGCTCGTGCCGCTGGCCGTCGTCATCGGTATCGCGGAGACGCTGGCGGCATCGGCGATCTTCGTCCTGCTGCGCCTGATGACGAACCCGTCGGCCACACTCGCGGCCGGCTGGGTGTCCGAACTGGTGCGGCGCCTGCCGCGCCGGGATCCGACCAGCGTGCTGCTGGCGGCGACGGCGGCGCTCGGCGCGATCTATCTCGTCAAGAGCGCCCTGGTGCTGGCCAGCGAGGTGCTGCGCCACCGCGTGGTCCACTCGTCGTCCGCGTTTCTCGCCTCCGAGATGCTGCGGCGGTATCTCGCCGCGCCGTATCCGTTTCACTTCCGCCGGAACTCGGCCCAGCTGATTCACAACTGCACGGCCTCGGTCGACGCGGTCCTCCGCACCGGCGTCGGCGCCGCCGTCGGCGCGCTCGGCGACCTGCTGATGTCGGCCGGGTTGTTGGCAGTCGTGCTGCGCACGAGCCCTGGCGCATCCGTCATCGCCGCCGTCGCGATCGCCGCGGTGATGGTCGTCACCCTGCGCGTGACGCGCCGCACGGCGTGGCGCCTCGGCAGCGAATCGTATGAATTGACGATGGCCATGCTGCAGGGGCTGCAGCAGGCGCTCGCGGGCATCAAGGAGCTCAAGGTCCTCGGCCGCGAACGCTTCTTCTACGACGAGTTCGTCGCGCGCCAGCGCCTGGCGCGCCTGCTCGGCGACATGGGCCTCATGCTCGGCAACGCGCCCTCGTTGATCTCGCAGACGCTGCTCGTCGTCGGAGGCCTTGCGCTGATCGCGGTGCTCGCGCTGCTGGGCGTCGGCGGACTCGCGGCCGTGCCCATCGCCGGCGTGTTCGGGTACGCCGCGGCGCGCCTGCTGCCGATGGGCGGTTCGGTCGTCGCCGCCGTCAACGGCATCCGCGGAAGCCAGCGCGCGGCCGACGAGCTGTACGACGACTTCGTCACGCTCAGCGGGGCGCTGCCGGGGGGCGATACCGCAAGCGACGCCGAGCCGCTCGTGTTCACCGACCGCATCGCGCTGCACGATGTCTCCTACGTGTACCCCGGATCTGCGAGCGCCGCTCTGGCCGACGTCTCGCTCGAGATCCGGCGCGGGGAATCGATTGGCGTCGTCGGGGCGACCGGTGCCGGCAAGAGCACGCTGATCGACGTCGTGCTGGGACTGCTGCCGCCGACGCGCGGCCGGATCGCCGTCGATCACCACGACCTGCCGGGCGGGCGGGCGCCATGGAGGCGCGGCGTCGGCTATGTGCCGCAGTCGCTCTTTCTCATCGACGACACGCTCCGCCGCAACATCGCGCTCGGCGTGCCCGACAGGGACATCGACGACGGGCGCGTCCGTCGCGTCGTGGCGATGGCGCAGTTGGAGCATTTCCTGGACGACCTGCCGGACGGCCTCGATGCGCGGCTGGGCGAGCGCGGCATCCGTCTGTCAGGCGGCGAGCGTCAGCGCGTGGCGATCGCGCGCGCGCTGTACCACGATCCGCATCTCATCGTGTTCGACGAAGCCACTTCGTCGCTCGACATGGAGACGGAGGCGGCCGTCATGCGGTCGATCGATCGCCTGCACGGCGTCAAGACGACCATCGTCGTGGCGCACCGGCTCAGCACCGTCAGACACTGCGCCCGCATCGTGTGGCTGCGCGCCGGCCGCGTCGCCGGCATCGGATCGTTCGAAGAGCTGCAGCGCGCGAGCGACGATTTCCGCGAGCTTGCTGCGCTCGCGTCAGTCTAAGACGTGTGGGACACGGCGAGCTTTCGGTCAAAGATGGGGACGGCAATACGTATTGTTTCGGTCAGCGAAGGCCGGCAGCCGGCGGAGAAGGGCTCTGAAAGCCCGTCCGTGATTGGCCTGAGCTTTGCAGCAAACCTCAGCATGAGACGAATATTTCAAGCTCTGCCAATCGCCGCGCTGCTGCTCGCATGGGCGCCGGCAGCTCATGCGCAGCTGTCGTTCGACGTCCGGATCGGCACTCCGCCTCCGGCGCCGCGCGCGTACCGCGTGCCGCCGCAGCCCAGTCCGGATTACGTCTGGATCGAGGGCTACTGGTATCCGGAGGATGGTCAGTATCGGTGGCACAACGGCTACTGGTCGCGTCCGCCCTATCCGGATGCGTATTGGGTGGCGCCGTACTATCAGAGTGGCCAGTACTACACCGGTCATTGGGAAGGCAGCCGGGGCGATGTCCATCACGACCATCGCTGGGACGAGGATAGACAGCGAGACGAGCGATGGGGATCCGCGGAAGCAAGTCCGCGCGGCCGGTCGATGACGCGCGAAGAGGCGCAGGCGATCGTGCGATCCGCGTACCGGAACGTGCTCGGCCGCGATCCGGATCCGGCCAGCGGCGGCTGGTTCGACCGCGTGTACAACGACCATTGGTCGCAGCAGCAGCTCGAAAACGAGCTGCGCAACAGCGCGGAATACCGGGAGAAGCACCGGCGCGGGCGATAACTGACGGCTGATGGCTGACGGCTGCGTGATTTACTCCGCGCGGAGCGCTCTCGTCGGGTCGAGCCGCACCGCGCGCATCGCCGGCACGTAGCACGCCACCGCAGCGACGGCGAGCAGGGCGAGGGGAACGAGCGCGAACGTCAGGGGATCGCCCGGCGTCACGCCGAAGAGCAGCGTTCGCAGGAGCCGCGCCGCGAAGACAGACGCGACGATCCCAATCCCGATCCCGACGAGGGCCGGCTTGAGTCCCTGCATGACGACGAGGCGTCCCACATCGGCGCCCGTCGCGCCGAGCGCCATGCGCACGCCGATCTCCGCCGTCCGCTGGGAGACCGCGTAGGACACCACACCGTAGAGCCCGATGACCGCCAGCACCATGGCCAGCGCGGCAAAGCCGACGAACAGAGACAACGTGAAGCGCCGATCCGACGTCGACCGTCCGACGAGATCGTCGAGCGTCCGGACCTGCGACACGGGCAAGCCGGCGTCGAGCCGGTGCACTTCGGCGGCGATGGCGGACGCGACCGACAGCGGCTCGACCGCCGTGTGCACGATGATCGACGTCCCGCCATTGGCGACGTCGAGCAGCGGCCGATAGAACGACGGCCGCATCGGCGCGTCGAGCGCCGGCACGACGTCGCCGACGATGCCGATGATCTCGTAGCGTGGGGCGGGGATGCCCTGATTGCGTTCGGCCTGGACCTCGAAGTCGAAGAAGACCCGTTTGCCGATCGGATCCTCGCCGGCGAAAAACGCGTTCGCCATCGTCTGGCTGATGACGATCCTGCCGACGCGCGGATGCTGCGGGTCGAATCCGACGCCATCGTCGTTCGCGAACGTACGACCGCGCACGAGCGGGATGCCGGCGGTGCGGAAGTACCGCGGGTCGACCGATTTCTCCTCCGCCTGCAGGAACTGCCCGGGCACGTACGGGCGTCCCTCGATGTAGAAGAACAGGACGTTGCAGGTGCCGATGAGCGGCGGGCAGGACGACATGCCGGCCGACGCGACGCCGGGAACGGCCTGCAGCCGATCGCCGAGCGCGGTGAACCACGCGGAGCGCCTGGCCCGATCCGGATAGCGCGTCCCCGGCAGCAGCACGCTCATCGTCAAGGTGTGGTCGACGCGGAC
>DASQHH010000532.1:0-9720 GCA_035632195.1 Vicinamibacterales bacterium | reverse complement strand
GCCGGCTGAGCCGGCGCCGGCGTGGTTGCCGGCGGTGCAGCCGGGTCCGGCTGCTGGTCGGCCGTTCGGGACGGACCGATCCGCCGGGCGTTCTTCCACGCCTCGATCGCGTTGGTGTCGCCCGCAACCGCGCGCAGATAGATGGGCTCGAGCGCGCGGATCGTGCGCTGGCCCTCCCGGATGTCGTCGATGGCGGCCTTGCCGGCGGCGACGTGCGTCACCCGGCTGGTGCCCTGCGCCGCGATGGCGCTTTCGACGGTGGCGATTTGCGCGTCCATGGTCGTGAGCGCGTCCGCCGGCAGCGGACCGTTCGTGGTGAACGCGTCCGCCAGCACCTTCGCCTGCGCGACCATGGCCTTGGCGTCCGAGACGAGCTGCTGGTCGGTGGTGATGCGCACCGGCGGGAACCCCTGCGCGGCGCTGGGAGGCAGAGCGATCGCGGTGCTGACGCGCACCAGCTCCCGCATGCTCTGCTGGAGTGCGGCAACGGCGGCACGCCGTGTCGCCGTGTTCTGGAGGCCCGTGATGCGGCCGTCGGACTTGGACGCGTCCCATCCGGCGACCCGGGCGACCAGCTGTTCGAGCAGGGCAAGCGCGTTCTTGCCGAAGGCGGTCGCCTCCATCTGCCCGCGGCGCTTCGTGCACAGGGCCAGAACCTCGACCTGCGATCGGTAGATTCGGAACAGTTTCTTTGTCATCGTGTGCAGCCCTCCTTGAGGCTGTCTCATGAATACTATCGGACTAGTTCACTATTGTCAATACCACAGTGCACTAGATGTCAGCGCGATGGATTCCGGCGCGGAAATGGACGCGAAATCGAGGTCTGGATCGATCGTGTCGAATGCCGCATGGCGGGTATCGAATGGCGCGGCGGCGGCGTCGAGGATGGCGTCAACGACCGCGATGTGTCTGCCCACGGCCTGCGGTGCCGTGGGTCCGGCGACGGGAGAATGTCGACGATCGGCACCGTTTGCGACCGAACCGCGTGACCGAAGCGCAACGCCAGGAGCAATGAAGCGAATGTCGGGCGGTGGACGGGAGTCGTGGCGGAGAAATGGACGTTGATGCGCTCGGAATGAACCGGGCCGCGAGTCGTGCGGTCTCGAGCACCACGACGGCGTTTGCAGTCGCCGTATGCGTGCCTGGCGGCAGCAATGCCGCGGCCCAGGACCGGACGTGGTCGTTCGAGGACCCTGTCTGACTCGAGTCGCCCCGTCGACTGGAAGGTCCGAACAGGCCGGAGCAAGCGCTTGTTGTACGAGCGTTGCCTCTTCGATATGCTGTGGCTCCCTCGACGTGAAGGTGCTGGCGATCGTCCTCACCGCCGCCGTCCTGCTGCTGCCGGGCGCGGCGCACGCGCAAACCGACGAGCCGCCGGAGCCGGCGGCGATCTTCCCGCACGACTCCGACAGATTCTGGCTGTCGGGCCAGGTGAACACGATCTTCCAGGCGCACGCCGCGTTTCCGTCGTCGTACTCGGGCGATCACAGCCTGCGCGCAGACGGTGAGCACGCGACGTCGATCGTCATGACGCTGTACACAGGCGTCCGCCTTGCCGGCGGGACCGAATTCCTGTTCGACGTCGAGAGCGCGGGCGGGAAGGGCATCAGCGACGCCTTCGGGCTGGCAGGCTTCACCGATCTCGACGTCGTCCGGAATCCGACGCTCGGCGCGTCGCCGTACATCGCGCGCGTGATGGTGCATCAGACGATCGCGCTCGGCGACGGACGGACCGCTGCCGACGCCGGACCGCTATCGTTCGCGCGTTCCGTGCCTGTTCGACGGATTGAGTGGCGCGCCGGCAAGTTCGGCACTGCCGACTTCTTCGACCTGAACGCCGCCGGCAGCGACAGCCATCTGCAGTTCATGAACTGGACGGTGGACAACAACGGCGCGTACGACTACGCAGCCGACACGCGCGGCTACACGTGGGGCGCCATCGTCGAGTACCACGACCGCGGATGGGCCGTCCGGTTCGGCGAGATGCTGATGCCGAAGGTCGCAAACGGTATCGATATGGACTGGGACGTCGCCCGCGCCCGAGCGGAGAACCTCGAAATCGAATGGCGTCCCGCGGTCCTCGGGCGCCCGGCGACGATCAGGGCGCTGACGTACGTGAATCACGCGAACATGGGCGACTACCGCGAAGCGATCCAGAGGTTCGAGAGCGGCCTCGAACGCGTGCCGACGATCGAGAACACGCGCCAGCAGGGCACCGTCAAGTACGGATTCGGACTCAACGCCGACCAGCAGGTGACCTCCCGCCTTCGCGCGTTCGCCCGCGCCGGCTGGAACGAGCCGCACCACGAGTCGTTCGCGTACACGGAGGTCAACAACTCCTTCGCGCTCGGCGTGGACTATTCGGGCGACTCGTGGCGCCGACCGCAGGATCGGGTCGCCGTTGCGGCGGCGTCGAACGGCCTTTCGGACGATCATGCGCGGTACCTCGCGCTCGGCGGCGAGGGCTTTCTGCTCGGCGACGGCGCGCTTACGTACCGCCGCGAGGAGATTCTCGAGGCGTACTACAATGCCCGCCTCTGGCGCGGGGTCTTCGCGGCCGCCGACATCCAGCGGATCGCGAATCCCGGCTACAACGCCGATCGCGGACCGGTCAGCGTCTTCAGCCTGCGCCTGCACGTCGACTTCTGAGCGGCCTCCGCGCTTCTGCACGGTCCGAATTCGTCGCAGCGCGCGGCCGCGCACCCGCACACCGCACACCACGGCGGAGAGGATCGTCGAAATGTCGCGTCATTTTCGGGTCATTTTCCGGTGTTCTCTTCGTGCCCGAGCGAGCACGCCCTTTGCTCTTCAGCGAGCGTCACACGAGTGCTTAACGTTCGATATAGGAGAGAGGCTATGAGGAACGCAAAGGGTTTCACGCTCATCGAGCTGCTGATCGTCGTGGCGATCATCGGCAGCATCGCGGCGATCGCGGTGCCGGGTCTGCTGCGCGCCCGCATGTCGGGGAACGAAGCGTCGGCGATCGGGTCGCTGCGCGCGATCAACAGCGGACAGGCGAGCTACTCGTCGTCCTGCGCGGCCGGCGGCTATGCCATCGACCTCGCGGACCTCGCAAAGGCGCCGGCAGGTTCGAGCCAGGGCTTCGTCAGCCCCGACCTGAAGGCGAACGGCGTCATCAAGTCCGGCTACACGGTGACGCTCGCGAAGGACGGCGCTGTGGGCGTGGCCGATATCAGCAGTGCGGCGGCCACCTGCAACGCATCGGCGGGCCAGCCGGCGAGCTCGTTTTTCGCGAGGGCCAATCCCGTCACGGTGGGCGGCACCGGCACGCGCTACTTCGCGACCGATACTCGCGGCACGCTCTTCTACGCGACGGTGGCGATGGTGGCAAACCCGATTCCTGTCGGCACACCTGTAGTTCAGTGACCCTGGTTCTTCTTCGACTGGCCGCGCGCGGCGACGATGAAGACGATGCAGAGCAAGATCAGGAACACGACAAACACCTCGTCTGGTTGCATGTGAATCTCCACAGGGACGCACCTCGAGCCGCAGATCGAAGGGTCGTCCAGAAAATGTGACTTAGAGGTTCAGCTGAGGAGCGAAACGGGCGGGGCGCGGCCCCGCGACACGCGGGCCGACGAGGTGTCGGCTGCCTGTGACGGGCGCTGCGAACCGAGGTCGGCGGTAAACGGAGGGTTTGCCGGATGGCCGCCTGAGCCGGTAAGGACAGGCGCAGGGGACCATCGATGGCGCGTCCGCAAGGGTCCGCTGCCTCGGCGAACGGATTCGACGCTGAAAACGCCTGCGGCTGGGCTGGCGGCCTCGATGTGGCTGGGCTGCGTCCCCAGGACGCGCTGTTCGGTCCAGGCGCTCCCGCCCAGGCCGGACACCAGGACGGCCAGCAGAAAGGCCGTCGAACACCTCAGAAACCGCACGCAGCCATTGTATTCGAATAGCCGACTTGACCGGTCGGATATCGCAAAGTAGACTGGCTGAAGGTTGTTTCAGTCGTTCTTCCAGGCGCTCGTCATCACCCTGCGTGAAGGCTTCGAGGCGTTCCTCATCATCGCCATCAGCCTCGCGTACCTCAAGAAAACGGGACAGGTTGCCCTGGCGAAAGCCGTCCATGTCGGCGTCTTCAACGCCATCGTCATCAGCGTCGTCGGCGGGGTGATCCTGAACCGCGCGTCCAACCAGGAGCGGCTCGAAGGGCCCCTGGCGATGTTTGCGGCGGCGTCAGTCACCTGGATGATCGTCCATATGTGGCGCGCCGGCCGGCAGATGAAGGGCGAGATTGAAGGCAGGCTGCAGACGTCGGTCAAGGCCGGCGCGGCGGCGTTTACCGGCATCATGCTGTTTACGGTGCTGATGGTCGGCCGCGAGGGCATGGAGGCGGCGCTGCTGCTCATGCAGCTGCGCGAATCGACGATTGTGCTGACGGCGGGGGCCGTCGCCGGGCTGGTTGGTGCCGCGGGCGTCGCGTGGCTCTGGTCGCGCTACGGACACCGCGTGAACCTCGCGCTCTTCTTCCAGGTGACCGCGATCTTCCTGTTCGTGTTCGTGGTGCAGCTCGTCATCCAGGGCATGCACGAGATGTCCGAGCAGGGCTATCTGCCGTTCAGCGCCATCATCCACGAGCGCACGGAAGCGTGGGGGCCTGACAGCGCGTTCGGCCACATCCTCACGTATATGCTTGTGGTTCTTCCCGCCGGATGGCTGGCGCTGAAGTCGCTGACGTCCCGCAAGTCCGTCCTGCAAGCGCAAGAACTTTCAAAAACCGCTTGAGGCGCGCGTACATCGATTGGGCGCGCGGCATCGCCGTCCTCCTGATGATCGAGGCGCACACGTTCGACTCGTGGACGCGCGTCGCGGATCGTCAGTCGGTCGCCTGGCGCAACTTCGTCATCCTCGCCGGATTCGCGGCGCCGCTCTTTCTGTGGCTCGCCGGCGTCGCCGTCGTGCTCGCGGCGACGCGCGCCGAGCAGCGGGACGGCAGCCGTTTGAAGGCGACGGAATCCGTCGTCCGCCGCGGACTCGAGATCTTCCTCCTGGCGTTTGTCTTCCGCATCCAGGCGTACCTGCTCAGCCCAGGGAGCCCGGCGCTGACGATCTTCCGCGTCGACATCCTCAACATCATGGGTCCCTCGATCGCCGCCTCGGGCATCGTGTGGGGACTGTGCTCGACGTCGGCGCAGCGCGTCGCTGCCTTCTCGATCGTCGCGACCGTGATCTGCTTCGCCACGCCGTTCGCCTATTCGACGCCGGCGTTCGGTCGGCTTCCGGCGATCGCGCAGTGGTATCTGCGGCACTCCGGCGAATACACGACGTTTGCGGCGCTGCCGTGGGTGGAGTTCGTCTTCGCCGGCGCGGCGACGGGCGCGCTGATCGTCGCGGCGAGGGGTGAGGCGGCCGAGGGAATCGCCCACGCCGCCCTGGCGCTCGCGGGCGCAGCCCTTGTGGTGGTCGGTTTCTACGCGGCAGAGCAGCCGCGCGTGTTCCCCGGCGCGACGTTCTGGACGACGTCGCCGACATGGTTGGCGATCCGCCTCGGGATCATGATGACGGCGCTGGCGGCGCTCGGCCAACTCGAGAAAAACAGCCTTCGTGCGTTCGTGTCTTCGTGGCTGCACCCCCTCGCCCGGTTCGGCCGCAGCTCGCTCTTTGTCTACTGGATTCATGTGGAGCTGGCGTACGGCTACGCGAGCTATTACTGGTGGAAGGCGCTGCCGTTGTGGGGCACTGTAGCGGCCTATGTCGTCTTCTGCGTCGCCATGTACGGCGCGCTCGTCCTCCGCGACCGGCTCGTCGCCGCCTGGCGGGCGCGTCCGAAAATACTCGCCATCCCCGTCGCTCCGCAGGCGTAGAATCGCCCTCCAGTAAGGGAGGGTGTCATGAATCGCCGCGAATTCGCCCGGCTGCTCGCCATCGGTGGCGCCGTTCCGTTCGTCACGCCCGAGATCGCCTGGGCGAAGTCCTCCTCGTCGAAGCTGCCGCCGACGCCGTCGGCGCCCGACGAGAAATTCTGGCTGTCGGTCCGTGATCAGTTCGTGATGCCGAAAGAGCTCACGATCATCAACGCGGCGAACCTCTGCCCGTCGTCCGGTCCGGTCCTCGAGACGCTCTACAGGGTGACGAAGGACATGGACCAGGATCCGTCGATGGAGAACCGGGCGAAGCTCGGCGACGGCCGGGAGGAGACGCGCAGGCTGCTCGCCGAATTCCTGCGCGCGACGCCGGAAGAGATCGTCATCACGCGCAACACCAGCGAGTCGAACAACCTCGTGTCGACCGGGATAGACCTCAAGGCCGGCGATGAAGTCCTCCTCACCGCGGACAACCATCCGAGCAACCACACCGCGTGGCAGCAGAAGGCGAAGCGGTTCGGATTCACGGTGACGGACATCGCGGTCCCGAACCCGCATCCGGGGCCGGACTACTACGTCGACGCGTTCGCGAAGGCGATCACGCCGAAGACGAAGGTCATTTCGTTCACGCACCTGACGAGCACCGTGGGCGACCTGTTCCCCGCGAAAGAGATCTGCCGCATGGCGCGCGAGCGCGGCGTGCTGACGATGGTGGACGGCGCGCAGTCGTTCGGCCTGTTCGACGTCGACCTGAGCGACATGCAGCCGGACTTCTACAGCGGCAGCGCGCACAAATGGCCGTGCGGGCCGAAGGAGAACGGCGTCCTGTACATCAACAAGCGCTCGCAGGACAAAATCTGGCCGAGCATCTTCAGCGCGTATCCCGGTCGCGTCGGCGTATCGCGGACGTTCGAGGGCTTCGGTCAGCGCGACGAACCGGCGATGATCGCGTTCGGCGAGGCGCTGAAGCTGCAGACGCAGATCGGCCGGGCGCACATCGAAAAGCGCTCGCGCGAGCTGACGACGGCGCTCATCGAGGGGTTGAAGGGTGTCAACGGGGTGAAGATCTGGACGAGCCCGGATCCGGCACGGCGCGCGGCGGTGCTGTCGTTCCAGCCGGGCAGCCTCGACGTCCGCAAGCTGTCGGCTGCGCTCTACAAGAACGACCACATCGGATGCGCGACGCGCGGCGGGCAGGACCGGCCGGGCATCCGCTTCTCGCCGCACTTCTACAACACGCACGCGGACATGGACAAGGCCATCGCGGCGATCAAGAAGTATACGGCGACGGGCGTCTGAGACAGCGCCAGGAAGGACTGGAGCGCGAGGCTTTAGAGCGTTTTTCATAACGCTGTCGGTACTCGATAGCCGCAGTGCCGAACGAAATTTAGACATTCGTCCGACGCAAACAACTCAAGCGCGATCGCGACGAGATCGACGACTTGGTCGAAGCTGCGCGGTCGCGCCGCCCGGAGAAACGCCTTCAACTTCGCAAATGCCATTTCGATCGGATTGAAGTCGGGACTGTACGGCGGAAGAAATCGGAGACGAGCCCCGGCCCGTTCAATCGCGGCCTGCACTTCCGGTTGTTTGTGCGTTGCCAGGTTGTCGAGGACGACGACGTCGCCGACGCGCAGGGTCGGGACGAGGACTTGTTCGACGTACGCAAGGAACGTGGGGTTATCGATCGGCCCGTCGAAGACCGCGGGCGCCACCAGCCCGTCGACGCGTAACCCGGCCACCACGGTGTGCGTCTGCCAATGGCCGCACGGGGTGTAATCACGGAGGCGCACGCCGCGCGGACTGCGGCCGTAGCGGCGCAACAAATCGGTCGTCACGCCTGATTCATCGATGAAAATGTAGGCGCGCGCGTCGTGCATTGCCTGCACGGTGCGCCACTGGCGACGGGCCGCCGCAACGTCAGGCCGGCGCTGTTCGTCGGCGTGTACGGTTTTTTTTGAGCGTCAGACCCCGTCGACCAATCGCCCGCCAAAGGGTGCTCAGCGCCGCGCGTGTCGGCAGCGCCCGCTGCAGTTCCGCCAGAGTGGCATCCGGTCGCGCGGTAATCAGCGTCACCAACCGCCGTTCCTCGTCGTCTGACAGCGAGCGCCCGCGAAACTTCGTTTGCTTCCGCGGCGTGATCGACCCGGTCTCCCGTCGACGCTGGATCAACCGGTAGACCCACGCGACGCTCACCTCGAATCGGGTCGCGACCGCCGCCGGCGTCAGGCCGCTCTCGCATGCCCGCACCACACGCGTCCGCAGGTCCAGTGAGTACGGCGCCATAGCCCCTCCCCGCGAGAGGAGTACCACGGCGCAATTCTACGTACAAGTACAAAACGCTCTAGCCCAGCGTCCAGCAAGCTTTACATTGCAAAGTTGACGCGGTAAGATGGCGGCCATGCTGAGAACGGCACTGGCCGCCATTTCTGTTCTCGTCGTCCTCGCGGTCGGCTACCTGACGCTGTCGGTCATCGTCCTGCGGCCGCCCCGCGTCGATTACCCGGCCTGGTTCGCGACGGCGTCGGCCATCGTCGTGCTGAGCGGCGTGAGCGTTGCGGCCCTGTCGGGAGCCGCCCGGCTGGCCGGCGCGGCGCTCGCGGCTGGGGCGGCGCTCACACTCCTCGGCGGCTGGATGATCCAGCAGACCCTCGCCAATTCTCACTTCGAAGGCTACCAGCTGGTCCTCGGCGCGATGCTCGTCGTCGAGGGATGCCTGGCCGTCTCCGTCTTCGGGCTCCGGCGCTTATTCCTGTAAGTTGAGACTTGCTCAGGTGAGTTCCCTGTTGCTCGTATCCGGAATCCAGATCCACGCAATCATCGCGAGCACGAAGACGGCTCCCGTCGCGAGAAACGCGGCGCCGAAGCCGCGCGTCGTCGCGAGGGAACCGACCGCGTAGGGCGCGAGCGCGCTGGCAAGGCGGCCGGTGTTGTAGCAGAAGCCCTGCGCCGTCGCCCGAACCGCTGTTGGATAGAGCTCCGCGGTCAGCGCGCCGAAGCCGCTGTAGTAACCGGTTCCGAAGAATGCGACGGCCGGGCCGAGGATGAGCAGTGCACCAGGGACTCGCGTGTATCCATAGATCGGAAGAAGGACTGCCGCGATTGCGATGAAGCTGACGTACGCGCGCTTCCTGCCGATGGCGTCCGCGATGAAGCCGAAGCAGACGTAGCCGAGCCACATCCCCGCCTGCATCACGATGACGAACCACGACATCGTGCTCGACGAGAGGCCGATGCCGCCCTTGTCGGCGCCGAGGCGCAGGTAGCCGGGCACCCAGGAGTTCAGCCCCCACCACGCGAAGAGCGTGCAGGCGTTCATCGCGGTGATCGCGATCGTCACTCCGCCGATCGGCGCCGCGAAGATTGCGCTGAGCCGGCCGCGAGGGCCCGAGGTGGCTGTCGTCTTCCAGATCTCGGGTTCTTCAACCCGCTGCTGGATCCAGACCGTGAACAACGCCGGGACGACGCCAACGAAGAACACGCCGCGCCAGCCCCAGATCGGCAGCACGAGCAGGTTGACGAGCGCCGCGAGGCCGTAGCCGATCGCCCACGCGCTCTGGACGAATGCCAGCGCCTTGCCGCGATGCCGCGCCGGGAACGCCTCCGAGACGAGCGCCGCCCCGCTGGCCCATTCGCCGCCCATCCCGAGGCCGAGCAGGATGCGGAACACGGCGAGCTGCACCGCAGACTGCGCGAAGCCGCACGCCGCCGTGAAGACGGAATAGATGAGGACCGCCGACATGAGCGCGCGCTTGCGGCCGAGCCGATCCGCGATGACACCGAACGCGATGCCGCCGGCCGCGGCCGCGACCAGCGTGACCGAATTCAGGATGCCCGCCGCCGTCAGCGTGAGATGGATCTGCGGATCCTCGATCAGCGTCGCGAGCACGATCGA
>DASQHH010000531.1:0-1640 GCA_035632195.1 Vicinamibacterales bacterium | reverse complement strand
TGTTGGAAACTCGGATGCGTGCCCAGCACCACGCGATATTGGTTCAGCTCGGTGAACATCGTGGAGACCTGGCGCTGACCAAACGAGTCGTACAAGGCGTCGTCGAGCATCTGCGGCGTGATGCCGAGGCGCGACGCCGTCGTCCTGTCGAGCTCCAGCCTGGCCTCGAGTCCGTTCGTCTGCTGGTCGCTCGCCACGTCGCGCAACTCGGGCAGCGACTTCAGCTTGTCGACGAACTGCGGCGCCCACTGCGCCAGCTCGCGGGCGTCCGGATCCTCGAGGCTGTATTGATATTGCGTGCGGCTGACGCGATCCTCGACGGTGAGGTCCTGAACCGGCTGCATGAACAGAACGATGCCCTCGACCTTGGCGAGCTCGGGCTGGAGGCGCCGGATGATCTCGCTCGCGCTTGCATTGCGATCGCTCAGCGGCTTGAGGTTGATCTGGATGCGGCCGCTGTTCATGGTCGTGTTCACGCCGTCGATCCCGATGAACGAGGAGAGGCTTTCGACGGCTTTGTCTTTCAGGATTACCTTCGCCAATTCCTGCTGCCGTTCGGCCATGGCCGGGAACGAGATGGCCTGCGACCCCTCGGAGATCCCGAGGATGACGCCCGTGTCCTGCACCGGGAAGAAGCCCTTCGGAATCGCGACGTACAGCAGCAGCGTCGCCGCGAGCGTGGCCACGGCGATCACCAGCGTCGCGGTCTGGTGCTTGAGCACCCAGGTCAGCGACCGGCCGTAGAAATCGATGATGCCTTTGAAGACCCGCTCCGAGGTTCTGTAGAAAGCCGTCTGCTCCTCCGCCGGCTTGTGGCGCAGCAGCCTGGCGCACATCATCGGCGTCAGGGTCAGCGAGACGACGGCCGAGATGAGAATCGTTACCGACAGCGTGATCGCGAACTCGCGGAACAGCCGGCCGACGACGTCGCCCATGAAGAGCAGCGGGATCAGCACGGCGATGAGCGACACCGTCAGCGAGAGAATGGTGAAGCCGATCTGCTCCGATCCTTTCAGCGCCGCTTCGAGCGGAGATTCTCCTTCTTCGATGTAGCGGGTGATGTTCTCGATCATGACGATGGCGTCATCGACCACGAATCCCGTGGAGATCGTGAGCGCCATCAGCGTGAGGTTGTTCAGGCTGAATCCGAGCAGGTACATCGCCCCGAACGTTCCGACGAGCGAGAGCGGCACGGCGACGCTCGGGATCACTGTGCCTGCGGCGGTGCGCAGGAAGAGGAAGATGACCATCACCACGAGGGCGATGGTGAGCATGAGCTCGAGCTCGACGTCGGTGACCGAGGCCCGGATGGTCTCCGTCCGATCGGTCAACACCTTGACGTCTACCGCGGACGGAAGCGACGAGCGCAGTTGCGGGAGGAGGGTCTTGACGCGGTCGACGACGGCGATGATGTTCGCGCCGGGCTGCCTCTGGATGTTGACGATGACCGCCGGCGTGCTGTTCATCCAAGCCGCCTGCTTCACGTTCTCGGTGTCGTCGATGACCGAGGCCAGGTCCGAGAGCCGGACCGGCGCGCCGTTGCGATACGAAATGATGAGCGGCCGGTACTGCGCGCTGGAGAGGAGCTGATCGTTCGCCCAGATCGAGTACGACTGCCGCTCGCCGTCGAACGCACCCTT
>DASQHH010000530.1:0-2242 GCA_035632195.1 Vicinamibacterales bacterium | reverse complement strand
CCCGTACGGATCTGAGTTGACCAGCTCCGGGTTGGATGCGAGCTTGTCGTTGACCGCCTCGATCCGTCCCGCGACCGGTGTGTAGAGATCGCTCGCCGCCTTCACGGATTCGATCACTCCGAAGCCCTCGCGTTCGGCGAGCTTGCGACCGGCCGCCGGAAGCTCCAGGAACACGACGTCGCCAAGCTGTGCCTGGGCGAAATCGGTGATGCCGACCGTCGCGGTCTTCCCGTCGACGACGACCCATTCGTGCGTCTTCGTGTAACGGCGGTCAGCCATTCGATTCTCCTTCTAGCCGCGCGAGCGCGTGCTTACGGTTTGGACGGGGCGACCGCTGATCGCGCGGAGCCTCGATAAAAGGGCAGCTTGACGACGTCGGCCTGCGCATCTCGGCCGCGGACTTCGACCATGACCTTGTCTCCGACCCGAAATTGTGCAGCTTCCACGAGAGCCAGTGCGACAGGGTGACCGAGGAAGAACGAATGGGTGCCGCTGGTCACGTGTCCCACCTTGCGGCCGGCGGCGGTGACCGCCCCACCGTGTCGCGGAATCGATCCGGGCTCCGTCTTGAGTCCGATGAGCGCGCGGCGCGGCCCTGCTTCGTGGACTTTCACGAGGGCGTCGCGGCCGACAAAATCACCCTTCCCCAGCTTGACCGTCCATCCCAGGCCGGCCTCGTATGGGTTGACCGTCTCGTCCATGTCGTTGCCGTAGAGCCGCAGCGCCGCCTCCAACCTCGCTGCGTCGCGTGCACCCAGGCCGGCCGGCAGCACACCCGCGCTCCGGCCCGAGTCGAGGATTGCGTCCCAGACCTGACCGACTGATTCCGCAGCCACGAAGAGCTCGAATCCGTCCTCGCCCGTGTACCCGGTCCGGGAGATCAGGGCGTCGACACCAGCGACCTGGCCCCTGCGAAAGGCGAAGTATTCGATGCCGCCCGTCGGGGACGAGCGCGCCGGGAGCAGCTCGTGCGCACGCGGGCCCTGGAAGGCGACCAGGCTCATGTCGGCCGAGTGGTCGACCAGGGTGACCTCGCGGGGCAGGCGCTCGCGCATCCAGGCGATGTCCTTCTCCCGATTGGCCGCGTTGATCACGACCAGGAATCGCGCGACATCCTCGCGATACACGACGAGGTCATCGACGACTCCGCCGTCTTCCTTGCACATCTGGCTGTAGACCGCGTGCCCCGGCTTGACGCCGGCGATCTCGTTGGTGAGCAGCCACTGCAGCCACGCCTCCGCGCCGGCGCCTTCGATCACCACACGTCCCATGTGCGAGATGTCGAACAGGCCCGCCACCGTGCGCACGGCGAAGTGCTCGTCGCGGATAGAGGTGTATTGCTGCGGGAGCTCCCAGCCTCCGAAGTCGACCATCCTGCCGCCGAGTGCGACGTGACGGTCGTACAGCGGCGTGCGCTGCGGTCCGCTAGGCATCAAGGTCGTCGCGCTCGTCGCGGTCGAAGTCGATGGCCTCGGGGTCGATGAACGCGAGGATCTCCTCATCGTGCCGGCGGCGCGCGTCCGCGACGACCTGCGCCACGTAGCGGGTCCGCTCAACCGTCCATTCCAGCTTCTCCGCGATGTCGCGCTCCGCCGGCACGCGCTTGAGCTCGCGCTGAAGCAGGATCTCGGTCCGCTCATAGTCGGTGGCCGCCTCGACGAGAAGCTGTGCGTCGCGCACCGCCTGCGCCTCCGCTGCGACCGCGGCGTCCATCGCGCGGGCAATCTCGCGCTCGGCGATGCTCGCGAAGGCGACAGAGCCGCTCTGCGCGAAATTGCGGACGGCCTCGACAAGACCGAGCGAGCCCTCCTGAACGAGGTCCAAAACCGCCAGTCCCTGGTCGTGCCGCTCGTCGGCAAGCCGGATCACCAGCGCCAGGTGGGCTGCCACGACGCGATCCTGACTCGCATGATCGCCGAGCGACGACCGCGTCAGGAGCTCATCGAGCTCGCCCTCCGTCAGGGCTGGATGGGTCTTCGCCTGGCGTCGAAGCTCGCGGAGGGCTGAAGCATCGCCGTCTTCAATCTGTGCTCGCACGGGGTGGTTCTCACGGGCGCGGCGGTGCTCCAGCGCCATTGATCGGATTCTACGCCGGGCCCGAGGAGCCTCCCGGCGGACGGCGCCGCCCGGCAGATGTTCCACGTTTTACATCGCGCGACGAGCCAATGATCGCCATACTCGGTGTATGCGCGCGCGCTTCGCGCTGCGTCTGACGGCGGTTCTGTTCGCGCTTTTGGCGCTG
>DASQHH010000529.1:0-2106 GCA_035632195.1 Vicinamibacterales bacterium | reverse complement strand
CCGCCGGAGCAGCGCCTCCACCGCGTCGGCGTCGAGCGACGGTCGCGGACGGCCACGCCCGCGCGGCCGTTGGCGCGCGACGGCGGGGGTCAGCACGACGAGGCGGACGGAGCCGGCCGTCGCATCGATCCTGAGCTCGGCGCCCCCGTTCGTTCCCGACGGCGCCACGCGGTACACGACGCCGCGGTTGATGAGCGCAAGCTCGACCGTCTTCGCGTCGTCGGCGACGAGCTCGATGCGGATGTCGTTGTGGTCACCGGCCCAGCCGGCGGCGACGCCGCCGGTCAGCCGCGGCGACCACGCTGCAAGGTCGCGCATCCAGTGCAGCGCCTCGGCACGCATTCGCGCGAGCGCCTCGGCCTGGCTCGCGCCGCCGAACAGCGACTGATGCGCGGCGAGCGCGTCCTCGATCTCGTCGTCGGCGGGAAGCGCGGCGCGCGCGTCGAGCATCAACTGGTGCGCGGCCTTGCGCTTGGCGAGCGACCAGTCGGAAATGCCGTGTTCGAGGATCAGGCGCGCCGCGACGGCGGCGATCCGCGCGCGGTCGCGCGCCTCCTCGCGTCCGGTGGCGCGTCGCGGCATCAGAAGAGCTGGTTGCGCACGTCCCGCGCTGCCGGCCCTGGCGCAGGACCGGGAACCCCGGCGCTCGCCGGGCCCCCGGGAACCGCGGCCCCGCCGGGGCCGCCGGTGCCGCCGGGAATGGCGACCGGCGCGAGCGCGTCCTGCGCAGGCCGGGGCGTGAACTCGGCCATGAACCAGTCGGTCATCGGGCTCGCATCGTCGCGAAGCCCGGTGTCTGGATTGATGTGGACCGAAACGACGCCAACCGGAGGCGTTGGCACGACCTGCGGCACGTCCTTCAACGCGCTTCGCATGTAGGCGATCCAGATCGGCAGCGCGGCATGACTCCCCGTCTCGTTGGTGCCGAGCGTCTTCGGCTGGTCGAAGCCGATCCACGCGATGCCGACCTTGGCGGCGTCGTAGCCGCAGAACCACGCATCGACGTTGTCGTTGGTAGTCCCGGTCTTGCCCGCGAGGTCGTTGCGGTTCAGGACTTTCGCCCGCACGCCGGTTCCATAGGCGATCACATCGTGCAGCAGCGAGGTCATGATGAACGCGTTGCGCGGATCGATCGCGAGCTTCGCATCGTTGCCCGCGACGACCGGCGTCGGCTGTGACAGGATGTCGCCGCGCTCGTCGACGATCTTCGAGATCAGGTACGGCGTGATCCGGTAGCCGCCGTTCGCGAACACCGAGTACGCGGTCGCCATCTGCAGCGGCGTCGCCGACCCGGCGCCGAGGCCCATCGTCAGGTACGCCGGGTGGAGCTTCGGATCGAAGCCGAAGCGTGCGATGTAGTCCTGCGCGTACTGCGGGCCGATCGCCTGCAGGATGCGGATCGTGACGAGGTTCTTCGACTTGGCGAGCGCGACGCGCAGCCGCATCGGCCCTTCGAACTTCCCGTCGTAGTTCTTCGGCTCCCACGCCTCGCCGCCGGCTTTGTCGGCCGGCACGAAGAATGGCGCATCGTTGATGATCGTCGCGGGCGTGAAGCCTTTCTCGAGCGCCGCCGAATAGATGAACGGCTTGAACGCCGACCCTGGCTGGCGATACGCCTGCGTCACGTGGTTGAACTTGCTGCGGTCGAAGTCGAAGCCGCCGACGAGCGCCAGGATCGCTCCGTCGGTCGGGCGCACCGAGATGAAGGCCGCCTCGGCCTGTGGGATCTGCGTGATCGCGTAGTTGCCCTTGTCGTCGCGAATCACGTGGATGACTGCGCCGGCACGAATCTGCTGGTTCGACGGGGTACGCGGCGACAGCGCCTTCTGCGCGAACTTGAGCCCCGCACCAGTGACGTCGGCATCGTCGCCGCTCGAAAGCGTCACCTGCACGTCCTGCGGTGTCGCCTTGCGCACAACCGCGGTCAGGATGTTGTCGCTGTCGGGGTGATCCTCGAACACGCGGTCGAGGGCTTGCTCCTCTTCGTCAGGATCGGACGGCAGGCCGACGTAGGCGTCGGGGCCGCGATAACCATGCCGCTCGTCGTACTCCATCACTCCCCGGCGCACCGCCGCCCAGGCGGCGTCCTGGTCGGCCCTGCGGATC
>DASQHH010000528.1:0-1986 GCA_035632195.1 Vicinamibacterales bacterium | reverse complement strand
TACGACCTGCACGTCGCCCCCGAACACGTGCGCGCGCTCGTCCATGCTCATCAGCCCGAGGCCGTCGCCGGTCCGGCGCGCTGCCTCGACGTCGAACCCGCGCCCGTCATCGCTCACCGTCAGCTCCACATGACCGTTCGGCCGCGCGAGCGAGACCGTGAGGTGTCGCGCGCTGCCGTGCACGATGGCGTTGCGCAGCGCTTCCTGCGCGATCCGGAACAGCGCGATCTCCACCGCGGGATCGAGCCGACCGACTTCCGCCCCCAGTGAGTAGTCGATCTCGACACCGTGCCGTCGGCCAATCTCGCGGCAGTGCGCCTTCAACGCCGACCCGAGACCGAGCAGCCGCAGCGTCGGCGGATGCAGATCGTGCGACAGCTGGCGGATGTCGTTGTAGACCTGGAGCGTCTGTTCCTCGATATCCGACAGCAGCCGCTGCGTCTTCGGGTCCTGAATGGCGCCGGACGAGTCCTTCACTTCGCTCAGCGCGGCGGTCACCGTCACGAGGTCCTGACACAAGCCGTCGTGCAGATCGCGCGCGATCCCTGCTCGCGTCGCTTCCTGTGCGTTCAACAGACGGCCCGCAAGATGACGCGTCTGCTCGTAGTTCTTACGGAGCGTCGCTTCGCGTGCGCGAATGGTGGCTTCAGCACGGCGCCGTCTTGCGCGCTGGGTCAGCAAGCCGGCGATCAGCGCCAGCTCGGCGATCATGATGACGAGCGCGCCAACGATGTAGGAGCGGTACAGCTCCCAGCTCGTCGGAGTTTTGAACAGGATCTGCGAGCCGGCGGGCAGCGTGTTCGGATTGATGCCCCAGCGCTGAATCTGCCGCCAGTCGAAGACCGGCACGACGGGCGACGACTCGATCGGCAAATCCTGCGCGTGCTCGCCGTTCAGGACCCGCGCGGCGAGTTCTCCCAGCCGCGTGCCGGTGTCCTTCGTGCGCCGGATCACGCCGCCGACAACGCCCGCGCCGATGTAGAAGTCGCTGGTCCCGTACACCGGCACGGGCGACGCCTGCGCGATCATCGACGCCACGGCGTCGGAGTAGACGAGATTGCCGAGCTCGTATCCCGGGCTCCAGATGTACAGGACGAGGCTGCGCGGCGGCAACGCCCGGACCTCGTCCAGCAGTTGCGCGACGGTCGGCGCCGCCAGGTATGTGAGCGGCACGCGCCCCGCGAATCCGCTCAGCTCGGCCCGCGCCAGGTCGCCGGCGGGCAGGCCCGCCGCGTCGGCGATGGCATAGACGTGCTCCGTCTCTGGATGCATGGTGAGTGCGGCCTCGAGCGTCTTGCCGTACGCGATGCCGGGTCTGACGCCGGTGATCCCGCCGCGCGCCACACGAACGTCATCCTCGGGTTGAAACAGCCCGACGTACACGATCGGCGCGCCGGAAAACAGCTCGTCGCGATTCGTCACCGTGAACCGCACGGCGGCGTCCGCGACGGCAATCACGACGTCGATGCGGCGTCCCTGGTATTTCGCGCGAATGTACTCGGCGAGCGCGGCGCCGTCCTTGTCGAACGACGGGGGATCCGCGTCGAGATACTCCGCGAAGTACTGGATCGGCTGCTTGACGTGCGCGAGCAGCGCCTGCCGGATGGCCGCGTCGTACACCGGATTCGACGGGAAGCTCTGCGCGCCCTGATGAATCGTCAGCACGGTGAGGGTGGGCGCCGGCTGCGCGGAGGCAAGGGAACAGAGCGCGCCGGAGACGACGCACGCGAGCATCGCGGCGCCGAGCCGGTCTCCGAGCCTTGATCGTGCGCGCGTCATCTCAAAACGCAAATCTGACGGCAAGCTGTATCTGTCGCGACGACCCCGCTTCGCCCGTCGGCAGCCGCGTTCTCGTGATCCGGCCGAACGACGGCGTGCCGACGATGTTGCCGGGCGGCCCGAAGTTCGGGTGGTTGAAGAGATCGAACACATCGGCGCGGACCTGGAGACGCGTGTTCGCGGCCGGACGCATCTCCTTGATGATCG
>DASQHH010000527.1:0-2654 GCA_035632195.1 Vicinamibacterales bacterium | reverse complement strand
ATCGTCATCGACCTGGACGGCGAGGTGCCGTTCCACGACGAGCGGATTGGCAACCCCGAGCGCGTCTTCGTCGATCTGCCCGACACGAGAGCGATCCCGTCGCTGCTCGATCAAACCGTCCGCTTCGATGGCGACAACGACATCGTCCGGCAGGTCCGATTCGGCCGACATGCCAACAACACCACGCGCATCGTCCTTGATGCCGTCGGTGTCGGCAGCTACAGCGTCTACCCGCTCTACGGTCCGTACCGGCTCGTCATCGATTGCATGCGGCTGAATATTGCGACACTGGCGTCTCGTCGGCCGTCGACTGCCTGGCTTCGGAGACCGCCCGGCGGATCTTCGCGGGCGCTCCCCGCGATCGACGACGCGCGCAGCGAGATGCCGGCGCCCGCGCTGGAACTGCTCACCGCCGGCGCGGCGGCCCCATCTCCGCCGGCGGTGGCCATGTCTCCGTCTGCGCCGAGGTCAGGCGTGTCGATGGCCCGGCAGCTAGGACTCGGCGTGCAGCGGATTGTGATTGACCCGGGACACGGCGGACACGATCCGGGAGCCAGGGGCAAGGGCGTTACGGAAGCCGAGCTCGTGCTCGACGTCGCGCTCCGCCTCGAAAAGCTCCTTCAAAGACAGCCGGGCGTCGACGTGATCCTGACGCGTCGGACGAACGACTTCATCCCGCTGCAGGAGCGGACGGCGATTGCGAACCGCGAGGGCGCCGACCTGTTCCTCTCGATTCACGCCAACGCGAGCGCGAACGCGGCGGCTCGCGGGATCGAGACGTACTTCCTGAACTTCGCCAAGACGATGAACGAGGCGGCGGTTGCGCAGCGCGAGAACGCCGCGTCGGGACAGGCGATGGCCGCCCTGCCCGACTTCCTGAAGGCGATCGCGCTGAACAACAAGCTCGACGAGTCTCGCGATTTCGCGAACCAGATCCAGCACGCGATGATTGACCGCCTCCGGACGTCGAACAGGACCGTGCGGGATCTGGGTGTCAAACAGGCGCCGTTCGTCGTACTGATCGGCGCGGCGATGCCAAGCGTGCTGGCCGAGATCTCGTTCGTGACCAACGCGCAGGAGGCAAGGCTGCTGAAAGGCAGCGTCTACCGTCAGCGGATTGCCGAAGCCCTCTTCAACGCCGTCCGCAAGTACCAGACGTCACTGAAAAGTGTCTCGACCGTTACGCAACAGTAGGAGCCGCTCGCGAGCAGCCCCTACGCCTCCCGCTTCCGCCGTCGGATCCAGAACATCACGCTGCCGACGATCAGTCCGACGAGGCAAACGATAAGGATGATCACGCCGACAAGTCCGAAGACGCTGTAGATGACGTGCGCGAGCTGCGAGAGTCCGGTGCGGTCCTGCGGCGGCTGGATGATCTTTACAATGAACGGCTTGTTCTGAATCACGAAGCCGCTTCAGACCTCGAAGCGCTCGAACGCCAGGGACGCGAGCGTCCGGACGCCCACCCCGCTTGCCCCCTTGGGGAGATACGGCTTCGCTTCTTCCGCCCATGCCGTGCCCGCGATGTCCATGTGCACCCACGGCAGCCCGCCGGTGAACTCACGCAGGAACATCGCCGCGGTGATTGAGCCGGCCGGCCGGCCGCCCGTGTTCGTGAAATCCGCGATTTCGCTCCTCAACTGGTCCCGATAATCCTCGAAGAGGGGCAGCGGCCACGCGCGATCGCCGGCGCGATTGGCGACGCGGCGCACCTGCTCGACCCACGGATCCGGAGTCCCGAAGAGTCCGCTGGTCACCTTGCCCAGAGCGACGACAACCGCACCGGTCAGCGTCGCCACGTCGACGAGGTGCGTGGCGCCGAGGCGGCGCGCGTACCATAGGCCATCCCCGAGAATCAGGCGGCCTTCGGCGTCGGTGTTGATGACCTCTACGGTCTTCCCTTCTGCCGATCGCAGGATGTCGCCCGGCTTGATCGCACGCCCTCCCGGCATGTTCTCCGTCGCCGGGACGACGCCGACGACACGAACGGGCGCTTCGAGCAGCGCGATCGCGCGCATGGCGCACGCGACCGCGGCGCCGCCCGCCATGTCGTCCTTCATCCGCTCCATGCCGTCCGCCGCCTTGATCGAGATTCCACCGGTATCGAACGTGATCCCCTTTCCGACGAGCCCCAGCACCGGCGCGTTCGGCGCACCGGCCGGATCGTGGCGGAAAACCATCAGCCGCGGCGGCTCGCTGCTGCCGCGCGCCACGCCGAGCAGCATGCCCATGCCGAGCTCGGCAATCTCCTTTTCGTCGAGCACCTCGACGCGGACGCCCGCGTCGGCCGCAAGCGCGGTCGCTCGTGCGGCGAATTCTCTGGGCGTCAGCGTGTTGCCTGGTTCGTTCGCGAGCTCGCGCGCGAGATTGCTGCATTCGCCAAGAGTCCGCCCGCGCGCGACCGCTGCCGCCGCGGCGTGGGCGGCGCCGTTCTCCATGACGACGGTGTACGCCGGCAGCGCCGTTTTCACGGCGTCGAGCGTTTTGTACGTCGCGCCGTCGAACTCGCCGAGTGTGAGACCCTCGGCTGCAGCCTGCGCGAGGTCGGCTGCGGCTCCATCGCCGCGGACCACGAACGCCGCGCGCGCGATTCGCCGCTGGCGCGCCGTCAACGAGGCCGCCGCCGCGAGCTTCCGAATCATTTCGCCGCCGGC
>DASQHH010000526.1:0-2171 GCA_035632195.1 Vicinamibacterales bacterium | reverse complement strand
GGCCGGAGGCCGCGGCAACAATCCGTTCCCGGCGGGATTCGAACCCAAACCGTCGCCGTACTCCGCCGCGTTCGTCGGCGCCGCCTGCAGCGAACCGCGGCTCATCGAGATCGCCTACGCGTTCGAGCAGGCGACCAGGCGGCGGGTCCCGCCGGCCTCCACGCCATGACGCGGCTGTCGGCCGCGCTCATCGCGTGCCTGGTCGTTGCGGCGCCTTCCGCTGCAGCGGATGAGGGATGGGTCATTACACGCTTTGCTTCGCTCATCGACATCGAGCCAAGCGGGAGGTTTCTCGCCCGCGAGGCCGTCGACGCCGACTTCGGCAACCAACCGAAGCACGGCATCTTCCGCGACATCGTCTATCAGCAGATCTACGACCAGCGCCGCAACCGCGAGTACCCCATCACGCTCGACGTCGTCGAAGACAACGACGAGCATCTCCTGCCGGTCGAAAGCCGCGCGATCGGCGCGCTCTGGCGGTTTCGCATCGGCGACCCGAACCGGACGGTCAGCGGCAAGCAGACCTACCGCATCAACTACCGGGTTGGGCGCGCGCTGAACGGCTTCGCCGATCACGACGAGCTGTACTGGAACGTGACCGGCACCTGGCCGGCGCGCATCACGTCCACCACCATTGCCGTGCGTCCTCCGATCGGCGGCATCATCAACGCGAAATGCTTCGAGGGAGTCCTCAACTCGAAGGAGGAGTGCCGCGCCTCGTTCACCGACAAGGCAGCCGCCTTCACGGCGGCTCGAACGCTCCTTGCAGGCGAACAGCTCACCATCGTCGTCTTCTTCCGCAAGGGCACGTTCCCCGAGCCGCAGCCGCTCCTGCTGAACCGTCCCCGCAGCAACGGAGACATGTTCGACACGACTCCCGGCATCGTCGCGACGACGGCCGTCTTGTTCGTGGCGATTGTCGGCGGCATCGGCACACTGTGGTGGCGCTACGGCCGCGACCGCCGGTTCGTCGCGATGCACTATCTCGCGAATGACAGCGCCGAAGAGCGCGTGCCGCTCTTCGCGTCCGATCCCGTCGTCGTCGAGTTCACGCCGCCCGACACGATTCGCCCGGGACAGATGGGTGTGCTGCTCGACGAAACCGCGGACACGCTCGACGCGACCGCGACGATCATCGACCTCGCCGTCCGCGGGTATCTCACGATCAAGGAGATCCCGAAGTCGAGCTTCTTCGGTCACACCGACTGGCAGCTGGATCAGGCGAAGCAGCCCGACGCAAACCTCCTCGACTACGAGCGGATTCTCCTCAACGGACTGTTCGAGAAAGGGCCATCCCGCAAGCTGTCGCAGTTGAGGAACGTGTTCTACAAAGATCTCAACCGCGCCAAGAACGCACTGTACACCGACGCCGTCACGCGCGGATGGTTCCCGCGCAACCCGACGGTCGTGCGGGCGTGGGCGGGGGCGACGGCGATGATGTCGGTCATGCTCGGCGTCTTCGGCGGCATCTGGATCGGACAGAAGTGGGGCCTGGGCCTGCTCGGCGCGCCGTTCCTCGCGGGCGGCCTGCTGCTCGCGGCGACGGCCCGCGCCATGCCGCGGCGCTCGGCAGCGGGCCGCGAGCTCCTCAGACGCAGCCTCGGTTTCGCACGGTACATCAAAACGGCCGAGACGCACTCGTCCGCCTTCGCCGAGCGCGCGGTCATCTTCACGCAGTATCTGCCTTACGCAATCGTGCTCAAGTGCGTCGACAAGTGGGCGCGCGCGTTCCAGGACGTCGATCTGCACGCCGCGACGGCGGGCTTCTACGCCGGGGCAGGCTCGACGTTCAACGCCGCCAGCTTCTCATCCAGCATGACCGGATTCTCGTCGTCGGTGTCGACCGCCATCTCGTCGGCGCCGGGCGGATCCGGAGGCAGCGGAGGCGGCGGCAGTTCGGGCGGCGGCGGTGGCGGCGGCGGCGGAGGCAGCTGGTGATCGGATTGATACTCGTTCCGACGGCCATCGCGGTCTCGGGCGCCGTGATCTACAACGGCATCGTCGGCGCGAAGCAGTCGGTGCGCGAGGCGTGGGGAGCCGTGGACGTCCAGCTGCAGCGGCGCGCGTCGCTGATTCCGAATCTGGTCGAGACGGTGAAGGGCTATGCACAGTACGAGCGCGACACGCTGAAGACGGTCGTCGAGGCGCGCAGCGCCCTCACGTCGGCGAGC
>DASQHH010000525.1:0-1770 GCA_035632195.1 Vicinamibacterales bacterium | reverse complement strand
GTTCCCGCGCCGCCGCGCCCGAGAAGCGCGCCGGCCCCGGCCGCCGAACCGCTCAATCCGAACGCGGCGCCAGCGACGGCGCCAATCGGTATCAGGGCGGAGCCCGACGTACCCATCGCGCCGCCGGACCCCGGCGGCTCTGTCCCCGGCGCCGAACCGGGCTTCAACCCGAACGCCAACCTCCCCGGAATCGTGCAACTGGCGCCCCCGCCTGCCCCGGCCCCGCAACAGCCGATTCGTCCGTCCGCCGGGATGCAGGTTCCGAAGAAGGTGGTCGACGTCGCGCCGGCCTACCCGCCGATTGCGATTGCCGCGCGCAAGGAGGGCGTCGTAATCCTCGAAGCGATCATCGACGTGCACGGAAACGTCGAGTCGGTCCGCGCGCTGCGAGCCGACCCTCTGCTGCTGGACGCCGCGGTCGACGCCGTCCGGCAATGGAAATACACACCCGGCGTGCTGAACGGCATCGCGGTGCCGGTCATCATGACCGTCACCGTCAACTTCAAGCTGCAGTGAAGGGCATCGTGACTCCGGGGGCTCTCGCGCATCAGGACGCGAGAATTCTGGTCAGAGTCGTTCGATCGATGTTGCCGCCGCTCATCACGCACACGACCTTCTCGCCCGCCAGCGTCGACCTCAGCTTGACCGCGGCCGCGAGCGATGCCGCTCCAGCGCCTTCGGCGAGGTTGTGCGTCGTCCGCAGCGCGAGGCGGATGCCGTCGGCGAGTTCCTCTTCCGTCAGGGTGACGATGTCGTCGAGCTCGCGCTGCAGGATGTCGAATGTCAGATCGAACGTGACGCGCGTCGCCATCCCTTCGGCAAACGTCGCCGCCTTGTCGCCGACCACGCGCGTATGGGTCCGCCACGATCGGGTGAACGCGTCCGCGGCGGCGGCCTGCACCCCGATCACTCTCGCGCGGCTGCCGAGCGCGGTACGCACGATCGTGCATCCGCACGCGCCGCTTCCGCCGCCGATCGGAACGATGACGATGCCGGCGTCGGGCAGCTCCTCGAAGATCTCGAGCGCGTATGTGCCGACGCCGGCGATCAGCAGCGGTTCGTTTGCCGAGTGGATGTACCGAAGTCCGCGTGCGTGCTGGAGCTGCTCGACCTTCTCGCGCGCCTCGTCGAAGTCCTTTCCGAATTCGATCAGCTCCGCGCCGTACGCGCGCATCGCCGCGTTCTTCTCGGGATTGTTGCCGAGCGGGACGACGATCGTGCACGGGACGCCCCCGCGCGCGCAGGCGAGTGCGATCGACTGTCCGTGGTTGCCCGTGGTCGCGGTGATGACACCGGCCTTTATCGATCCGAGGGCCACTGCGCCCCGGTCCGCCAGCAGGCCGCCGACCAGGTTCAGGCCGCCGCGGACTTTGAACGCGCCGGTCGGATTGTGATTCTCGTGCTTGACATGGATGTCGAGACCGGTTTCCGCCGCCAGCAGCGGATGCCGCAGCAGCGGCGTCGGCTTGAGCGCGCGATACACGTGCGTCCGGGCCGCATAGATGTCCTGAAGAGTGATCTCTGTCATGGCTGATGGCTACCGGACAAGCGGAATCATGACATCGGGGCGATCGGTGATCAACGCGTCGGCGCCCCAATCGAGAAGCCTCCGCGCGTCAGCTCTTTCGTTGACCGTCCAGACCTGGACCTTCAATCCCGCACGGTGTGAGTCCGCAATGAACTGCGGCGAGACGACGCGCGTGGCGCGCGACGTTTCGGGGATCTGGTAGCCGCCGTACGCCGCGCGACCGACCGGAACCCGGCCCCACG
>DASQHH010000524.1:0-4840 GCA_035632195.1 Vicinamibacterales bacterium | reverse complement strand
AGGTGCGGCGTCTTCGGCGGCGCGTTGCCTGACGTCCCGACGTAGCCGATGACGTCGCCCTTGGAGACCTTCTGGCCGTCGTGCAGTCCGTCGGCGTAGCGCTCGAGATGCGCGTAGTAGTAGGCGAGCGTGCTCGTCGGGTTGAACTGGTAGATGGTGTTGCCGCCCCCGCCCTTGCTGTAGAACAGCTTCGCGATCGTGCCGTCCTCGACTGCGTGAATCGGCGTGTTGCGCGGCGCCAGGATGTCGACGGCCTCGTGCTCGTGCCCGGGCCGGTGCTCCGCGAAGCCGCCCTTCATCGCCTTCAGGTTCATGCCGTCGATCGGCATGCGGAGACTGCTGCGCGCCGTGCCGGCGGTCGCCGCGACATGCGGCTCGGATGGCGCGATGCCGGCCGGAGTCGTCGTGCTGAAGCCGGACACCACCGGCGCGTCGAGCATCAACGGCCTCGGCGGACCGTACGCGCGCGCCATCCAGCCGACGACGACGCCGGCGGCAAAGAAGCCGGCCGCGAAGGCGATCGGTCGGCGTCGCGTTTGCCGAGAGATCTTTTTCATTGAAAAACGACAGGCGTGCCTTTCTTCACCAGCGACGTCAGCCGGACCGCATCCCAGTTCGTCAGGCGCACACAGCCGTGCGATTCGGTCTTGCCGATGTTCGCGGGCTCGGGCGTCCCATGCAACCCGTAGTGCTCGAGATTGAGGTTGATCCATACGACGCCGACGGGATTGTTCGGGCCGGCCTTGATTGTGACCTTGCTGTCGCCAGGCTTCGCGTCCCAGAACAGCTGCGGGTTGTAGTGGAACACCGGATGCCAGTCGACGCCGGTGACGATCCATTGGCCCGGCGGCAGCGGATCGTGTTCGCTGCCGGTCGTGACGGGCGCGAAGAAAATGACCTTGCCTGACGGATCCAGGACGCGGAGCGACGAATCGTCGCGCGTTACCTGCACCGTGACGGCGCCGGTTGAATCGGCCGGACGCTTCGCCGACGCGTCGAAGGGCGTGACCGCCGGCACTTTGATCTCCGCGCCGGCCGCGAGCTGCTTCCGCGGATTGAGCTGCCGCAGCAGTGCCGGCGCCGCGTGGAACCGCTCGCCGAGCTCTTCGATGGCAGACTGATAACCGAGCGCCGGCAGCGACGCTTGCCGCTCGATCTGACGGGGGATGATCTTCGTGAACGGCCCGCGCACGTCGGCGTCTGCGACGGTGTATGTCGTGACGGTTGTCCGGTCGGCGACGGCCTGATCGCCGCCGAGCGCGCGCCAGGTATCGCAGTCCGCGTGTCCCGTCACCGGGATGGCGCGCGACTGCTGCAGCGCCGTGAGCGCGTGCGAGAAATTGGTGCCCGGCTTACCGTCGATCTGGCCCGGTGAGAATCCCTGACGATCGAGCAGCACCTGGAACGAGACGTAGTCGCCGCATGCCAGCGAAGGCGGCGCCGGCGGCGCTTTTCGGTGCGTCGCTGTTCTGTGCTGTTGCATGCCCACCGAAGCGCGACGCGCGAAGGCGGGAGCGGCATGCGTCGGTACTGTCAGTGCGAACAGCAGAGATGTCCGTGCGGTCCAGCGCAGCAGTCGCATACTGAACTGAACTGCATGGCGCGTGCCTCCGGCACCAACGTGGCGGCCTGACAGTTGCTGGTCTCGCCGCGGAGGGGATGATGAGAACCAGAATCTGGACAGGAATGTGTACCGCGGTACTGAGCATGGCAACGGCTGCTGCGATGGCGCAGTCCGCTCAGCCGCCGAAGGCTCCGAGCGATCAGAGTCAGAAAATCACGGTCACCGGATGCCTGCGCGAAGTCACGGCGGATATGACGTCGGGAACGGTCGGGACGACCGGCACCGCGGGCACGGCCGGCAGCGCCGCGACCGCCACGGGCACGACCGATGCCACCACACAGGACCAGAAGTTCGTGCTGATGAACGCCACGAACGGGTCACCGACGACTCCCGCCACGACGGAAACCGAATCCCGGGCGGACCGGACCGCGTCGGCGCAGACTTATCGTCTCATCGCGAATCCGTCCGCTCTGACGCCGCATGTCGGCAAGAAGCTCGAACTGACGGGGACAGTCGACGACTCGCCGGCCTCGGCAACGACGACTGACGCGGCGTCGCCGTTCGGCAACGCGCCGAAGCTGCGGGTCGAGAGCGGCAAGATCGTCGCCGCCTCCTGCGATCAGAAGTAGCCGAAAAAAGCGAGACTACGCGCGGTGTTGGACGACCGTCGGCGTGTCATGCACGTCGACGGTCCTCCGCCGCCTGCCCATCAACGTCTGCACCTGCGCCATGTAGGTGTAGACCACCGGCGTCAGATACAGCGTCACGAGCTGCGAGAAGATCAGGCCGCCTACCACGACGAGGCCGAGGGGCTGCCGCGCCTCGCCGCCCGCGCCGTAGCCGAGCGCGATCGGCACCGCGCCGAGCAGCGCCGCCATCGTCGTCATCATGATCGGCCGGAACCGGATCAGGCAGCCCTGGTAGATCGCTTCCTGTGGATTCTTGCCGCCGCGCTCCGCCTCGAGCGCGAAGTCGATCTGCATGATCGCGTTCTTCTCGACGATGCCGATCAGCATGATCATGCCGACGAACGCGTAGATGTTCAGGTCCATCCGGAAGAGGATCAGCGTGACGAGCGCGCCGAATCCGGCGGACGGCAGACCGGACAGAATCGTCAGCGGGTGGATGTAACTCTCGTACAGAATCCCCAGGACGATGTAGACGACCATGATCGCGATGACGAGCAGGACGGCGAGGTTGCCGAGCGAGCTCTGGAACGCCTTCGCCGCGCCCTCGAACTGCCCGCTGACGCCTTCCGGCAGCGTCGCGTTGGCGACGTCGCGGACCTTGGTCAGCACGCCGCCGAGCGACGCGCCCGGCGCGAGGCCGAATGAGATCGTCACCGCCGGCAGCTGGCCCTTATGGCTGATGGTCTGCGGCCCGACGACCTGCGCGACCCTCGCCAGCGTGTCCAGCGGGACCACGGTTCCCGCCGACGCGTTCGGATTCGGCGCGAGGCCGCCGAGGTTGCCGCCGCCCCCGCCGCCCGTCGTGGCCGTCGTTGCGGTGCCTCCCGTCGTCGTGGTGGCGCCGCCCGGCGAGGGCGTCGCCTTGAAGTAGAGCAGTGACAGCGCCGCCGGATCCGTCTGAAACTGCGGGGCGAGCTCGAGCAGGACTTTGTACTCGTTGACCGGCGCGTAGATCGTCGACACCCACCGTGGACCGTAGGCGTCGTAGAACGCGTTTTCGATCTGGTTCGCCGTCACGCCCATCGCCGCCGCCTTGTCGCGATCGATCTGGACGTCCACCTGCGGGCTGTTGATTTCGAGGTCGCTCGTCAGGTCCTCGAGGCCCTCGACCGACGCGAGGGCCTTCACCATCTGCTGCGACGCGCTGTACAGCAGGGGCTTGTCCGGCGACTGCAGCGAATACTGATACAGGCTCTTGCTGACGAGGCCGCCGATCCGGACCGTCGGCGGGTTCTGCATGTAGACCTGCATGCCGGCGATGCCTGCCAGCTGCGGCCGCAGTTTCGCGATGATCTGGTTCGCGTAGTCCTTGCGGTCGCTGAGCGGCTTGAGGTGGACGACGAGCTGTCCGAGGTTCGGGCCTCCAAGGTTCTGCGATGCCGTGCCGCCGATTGTCGACACGAGCCCTTCGACGTTCGGATCAGCGGCGATGATGTCCGAGATCTGGTTCTGGTACTCGACCAGCTTGTCGTACGCCGTGCCCTGCGCGGCCTCGGTCGTCACGGCAATCTGATCGGTGTCCTGGTCCGGAATGAATCCCTTCGGTACCAGAATGAACAACACCGCCGTCAGCGCCAGGACGACGACGAACGCCACCATTGTCTCGGGACGATGGCGGAGGACGACCTGCAGCGTGCGGTCGTAGCCTTCGAGCATCTTCTGAAACGCGCCCTCGGTCCATTCCTCGAACTTGCCGACTCTGGCTGCCGCGGATGCGCCTTCCGCGCCATGGTGCTTCGGCCTTTTCAGGAAGCGGCTGCAGAGCATCGGCGTCAGCGTGACCGACACGACGCCCGAGATGAGAATCGCGACGCAGATGGTGACCGAGAACTCGCGGAACAGCCGTCCCAGCACACCGCTCATGAACAGCACGGGGATGTACACGGCGGCGAGCGACAGCGTCATCGACACGATGGTGAAGCCGATTTCGCGCGAGCCCACGAGGGACGCGGTCAGCGGGTCTTCTCCCATTTCGACGTGGCGATAGATGTTCTCGAGCATCACGATCGCATCGTCCACGACGAAGCCGACCGAGAGGATGAGCGCCATCATCGACAGGTTGTCGAGGCTGTACCCCAGGAGATACATGATCGCGAACGTGCCGATGATCGAGAACGGCAGCGCGAGCGACGGGATGACGGTCGCCCAGACGTTCCGCAGGAACACGAAGATCACCATGATGACGAGCGCGAGCGTCAGGAGCATGGTGAACTGCACGTCGCGGTACGACTCGCGGATTGTGTCCGAACGATCGTAAAGAACGTCCATGTGGACGCTCTGCGGCAGCTCGAGCTTGAACTGCGGCATCAGTCCCTTCACGGCGTCGGCGACCGCAATCGTGTTGGTGCCGGGCTGCCGCTGGATGCCAAGCGTGATGGCGCGCTGGGAGACGATCTCGTTGCCCGGGTCGCCCTCGCGGTGCGTGTAGAACCATGACGCCGTCCGTTGATCCTCGACGCCGTCGACGATGGCGCCGAGCTCCCGCAGGCGCACCGGCGCGCCGTTGCGGTACGTCACGATCATGTCCTGGTATTCCGCCGCATTCATCAGCTGGCCGGTGGCCTGCAGCGTGAACGCCTTGTGCGGG
>DASQHH010000523.1:0-1938 GCA_035632195.1 Vicinamibacterales bacterium | reverse complement strand
CCCGCCGATGCTCACGCGCTTCAATCGGGTCACAGGATGTCCAATCGCGTCGAACATCCGGCGGACCTCACGGTTCTTCCCCTGCTTCAGTTCCACGACGAGATGCGACTCGCGACCGGATGACTTACGGACGCGCGCGTGGTGGGCCGGCAGTGCCGCCGCGTCCGCCGCCGCGACCAGGCCCCGGACCGTGACGAGATATACGCGCGACACGCCGTTCTCCGGATCCGTAATCCAATTCGCTAATCGCGTGTCCGTCGTCAGCAGGAGCGCGCCGGTCGACGCCAGGTCGAGCCGTCCGACGGTAACCAGCCCGTGCGCCGCCTCTCCGATGAGGTCGAAGACCGTTCGCCTCCCTTCCGGATCGCTCCGGGTCGTGACGACGCCGGGGGGCTTGTGAAGAAGGATCGTCCGCCATGCGGGCCGCCCGCGCGATTCGCCGTCGACGGAAATCCGCACGCGCTCGGGGACGACGAGCGCGGCCGGGCTGCGCACCACGCGGCCGTCGACACGTACGCGGCCGCCACGAATGGCGTCCACGGCCTGCGAACGCGACAGGATGTTCAGCTTGGAGAGCGCGCGGCCGAGCGGGACGCGGCCGGCTTTCGCGGAGCGCGAGGCTTCCGCAGAGCGCGAGGCTTCAACGGAGCGCGAGGCTTCAGCCGAGCGATCCGGCCTACTGCGACGCGGCGTAGACGACCCGTGAGATGTCGGCGATCAGCGCCGAGCCCCGTTTCGCATCATCGAGACCCCGCACGAGCACGACGAGCACGTATGGACGCGGGGCGTAGACGATCGCGGCGTCGTGCTGGATTCGCGTGATCTCACCGGTCTTGTGCGCCACCGGGATTCCCGCGGGCAATCCGGCCGGAATGCGATCGTTGAAATGCTGGCGCTTCAAAATGGCGACCATGGCATCGCCGGATGCCTTGTCGATGATGCCCGCCCCACGGCCGTTCGCAATCTGTTCGAGCAGCGTGAGGAGCGCGCGTGCCGTCGTGGTGTTGTTCAGGCCTTTCCGGAACGCCTTGTCGTCCTCCACGCCGCGCAGCACGCGCATGCCCGGCGCGCCCAGCGCATCCGTCGTCCGCTGAATGGCCGCGGCGCCGAGCTTCTCGATGAGCAGATTCACCGCGAAGTTCGAGCTGACGGTGATCATCGCTTCACAGAGATCCCGGAGCGACATCCGCTGCCCGAGCCGCTTGTAGACATCGGCGTCCGAATCGTCGCCGACGTCGAGCGCGTACGGGCTGCCGTCGACGATGCTGTGAAACTGGTTGACGACGGGCAGCTGCTGGTCGAGCGTGAGCGCGCCGGTCCGGACCTGCCGGAACAGCTCGATCATGACCGGCAGCTTCATCGTGCTGGCGGCGTGGAACTCGACGTCAGGCTGCACGAGCAGCTCGTCGCGGCCGTCGATCGTGCGAAACGCCACGGCCACGTCCGCCCCGCTCGCCTTGATCAGCGCCTCGATCCGCGCGCGCGCGGCGTCGAGCCGGCCTGGCGCTGCGACGACAATCAGCGCGGCGGCGATGTGCAACATCGACGCGATTCTATCCGGATTCTGTGGCATCTTGTGTTCATGCGGCTGCGCCACATCGCTTCGGTCCTCTCCTGCGCTCTTCTCTGCGGCGGCTGCTTCCAGGCGACGACGGTGCTGACGATCCGGGGCGACGGCAGCGGCACGATCCAGCAGCGGACGATCATCCTGTCGGCGGCGCTCGCGCAGATGAAACAGTTGGCGGCGCTCGGCGGCCGCCGCGCGGCAACCATCGATCCGCTGTCCGAGGATCAGGCCCGCTCACTCGCGCCGACGCTCGGCGAGGGCGTGACGCTCGTGTCGACCGCTCCGATCACGACCGCCGACGGCGAAGGGCGCGAGACGACGTACGCCTTCATTGACGTCTCCAAGCTGCGCGTCAGCGAGCAGGGCGCCGC
>DASQHH010000522.1:0-5143 GCA_035632195.1 Vicinamibacterales bacterium | reverse complement strand
CGTCAGCGGCCCTTTGATGCCGACCAGATACGTGCGAAAGGCCTCCACTGTCTCGTCGGGCAACCAGTTGTTGAACAGCTTGAAGCTCTTCTCGCCGGCGTAGACCTCCTTCCACGCAACCGCGCGCTTGCCGCCGTAGGCTTTCTTGACAGCGGCGTCCATCACGCGCACGCTTGCGCGCCAGATGTCAGGGCCCGTGCCGTCGCCCTCGATGAACGGAATGATCGGATCGTCGGGAACGTTCAGACGTCCGGCGGACTTTGTGATCGCATGGGCCATGATTTAGGTCAGCTCACCTGTCGCGCGCGGAAGATTTCCGCGAATGCTGTGGAAAAGTCTGTGGAAAACAACCCGCGTTTGCGCGGTTGTTGCGCGCACTTCCGAATGATTTAGCGGTTTGCACCACAGCAGGGCGTCGCGTTCGGCGACGCCAAAGCCACGAGATTATAATGTAGCGAACGGGATCGATCGATGCGTCTTCTTCAAAACGCGCTGATCGTCGCGGCCTGCTCCGGCCTGATTCCGATCACGCTGAACGGCCGCGTGTCGCAGAAACCGACGAGTCCCGTCGCGGCCGACGAGCAGTCGATCGCCGATGGCAAGCAGGTATACGACCGGCGCTGCGCAAGCTGTCACGGTGATCGCGGTAAGGGCGACGGAATGATGGGCGAAGAGCTCAATCCGCGGCCCGCCGATCTGACCGAGGGCAACTGGAAGCACGGCCGCACCGACAGCGACATTTTTATGGTCATCCGCAATGGCGTCAAAAACACCGGCATGCGCGCTTACGCGCGCAGGCTGACGACCCGCCAGATGTGGGACGTGGTCAACTACGTCCGCACGCTCGGCCCCCACACGCATTGAAGATTGTTGTCGCCGACGACCTCCCAGCCTCCGCGCTGGAACTGTTGCGGGCAGAGCCCGGATGGGCCGTCGACGCCCGCTCGGGCCGCTCCCCGGAGGCACTCGCCGCAGACCTCGCCGACGCCGATGCCCTGCTGGTCCGCAGCGCAACCAAGGTGGATCGCCGTCTCCTCGAAGCCGCCGCCAGGGTCCGCGTGGTCGGGCGCGCCGGCACAGGGGTCGACAACATCGATGTGGCGGCGGCCAGCACGCGCGGCATCCTCGTCGTCAACGCGCCTGGCGCCAACAGCATCAGCGTCGCAGAGCACGCGTGCGCGCTGATGCTGGGGCTGGCGCGCTCCGTTCCCGCCGCCGACCGCGCCATGAAGGACGCACGGTGGGAGAAGAAAAAGTTCCTCGGCACCGAACTACGCGGTAAAACGCTGGGAGTGGCCGGGCTTGGACGTATCGGTCAGGAGGTCGCGCAGCGCGCCCGGGCGTTCGGCATGCGCGTCGTCGCCCATGACCCATACATCTCGAAGGACGTCGCGGCCGGACTCGGCGTCGAGCTGATGTCACTCGACGGCGTCTGCGGCGCCGCGGATTATCTGACCCTGCATCTGCCGTCCACGACGGAAACACGTTATCTGTTTGACGACGACCGGTTCGCGGCGTGTAAACCTGGTATCCGCATCATCAACACGGCGCGCGGCGAGCTGATCGACGAGTCGGCGCTTAGGCGCGCGATCGAGAAAGGCGCCGTCGCCGCGGCGGCGCTCGACGTCTTCGAGCACGAGCCGCCGAAGGACTGGTCGCTTGCCCAGCTGCCCCAGGTCATCGCGACGCCGCACATTGCGGCATCGACCGAAGAGGCGCAAGAGCTCGTCGGCATCGACACGGCGGCGGCCGTGCGCGACTTCCTGCGCGATGGCATCGTCCGGAACGCGGTGAATTTTCCGTCGATCCACCCCGACGAGCTGCAGCGGCTGCAGCCGTGGATCCGCCTCGCGGACCACCTCGGGGCGCTGGCCGCGCAGCTGGGCACCGCCCGCATCGAGGCGCTCGGCGTGCGCTATTACGGCGCGCTCGTCGAGAGCCGCGGTGTGGATGTGCTCGCCGCTAGTGCCGCGGCGGGCGTCCTCCGCCCGATTCTGTCGAGCGGCGGCGTGTCGATCGTCAACGCGCGCAGCGCGGCCCGGGAGCGCGGCATCGACATCGTCGAGTCGCGCAGCTCGCGGGCGCGCCACTTCACCAGTTTGCTCTCGATCAAGCTCCACACGGACGCCGGTGAGCGCTGGGTCGAAGGCACCGTCTTCGAACCCGGCAGCCTGCGGCTCGTGTCGATCCGCGGCGTCAGCGTCGAAGCGCCGCTGGGCGGGACGATGCTGATCGTGAGCAATGACGACCAGCCGGGGGTCATCGGCGAGGTTGGAACAATCCTCGGCCGGCATCGGGTCAACATCGCGAGCTTCGCGCTGGGACGCGGAACCGACGGCGCCGTCGGCATCGTCAACGTCGATGAAGGGCCGGCCGATCGACGGTCGCTCGAAAGCGCCGTCGACGAAATCCGCCGCGTGGCGGCTGTCCGCGAAGCATGGGTCGTCCGCCTGTCGTAGATCTGGGGCTGTGGTCCCTGTTCAAAGCCATCGCGTCGCGCGATCGCGATCGCGTGCTGCGCGCGGTGGATGGCACGCCGCGGCTTGCGACCGGGGCGATTCCGACTGGCGGCAGTCGACGGACGTCGTTGCCCTACTTCCTCGATGCCATTCAGCTGCAGGTCTACGCGGGGGACACTGCGCTTCACATCGCCGCGGCCTCCTATTGCGCCGATATCGCCGAAGAGCTCGTGGCAAGGGGCGCGCGCATCAACGCAGTGAACCGGCGCGGCGCGCAGCCGATCCATTCGGCGGCAACCGGCAATCCTCAGTCGACGCACTGGAACCCCGACGCGCAGGTCGCGACGATCATGTACCTCATCGACGCGGGCGCCGACCCGAACGTCGCGGACAAGAACGGCGCATCCCCACTGCACCGGTCGGCCCGCACGCGATGCGCCGGTGCGATCAGCACTCTGTTGTTTCGCGGCGCCGACTACCAGCAGCGCAACAAGAGAGGAAGCACGCCGCTCGACGTCGCGGTCGTCAACTCGGGACGCGGCGGCACCGGAAGTTCCGAGGCCGTCGACCAGCAGATGGAGATCATTCGCATCCTGACCGACGCCGGCGCGCGTCTCTCCGATCGGTTTTACGAGAAAGAAGGCGAGGAAGACGACGAAGAGCCGTCCGATGCCGACTGACGCCTTCGGCGGCTCAAGCGCAGATTCTGAGCGCGCGCGGGTGGACGCGCGCCCGGAGTCGCGTTCCGCCCTCGACCGGCTCGCCGTCCACGTGGAACGTCATCGGGCCGTCCGCTTCCACGATGAACCGGCTGCCGCGTTCGATCGTGCAGCCGGGCACGCGGTCCACGGTGCTGTTGAACAGTCGATGGAGGTTCCGCACAGTGACCCAGCGTGAGCGCTCCTCGATGGTGACGAGGTCGAGCATCCCGTCGTCGAGTTTCGCCGCCGGCGCAATGCGGGCGCCGTTCCCGAACTGGGGCGAGTTGGCGATCGACACCAGGATCGCCGTACGCTCGACCTGCCGGCCGTCAATCGTGATGCGGTAGCGTTGCGGAACGTAATGGAGCAACGCGCGGCCGATGATCGCGACGTAGCCCCTCAGACCCCGACGAAGATTGTCGGGCGCGTTGAAGCGCGCCGCCACGTGCGCGTCGAGGCCGATGCCCGTCAAGTTGACGAAGTATCGCCCTTCGATTTCCCCCACATCCATCGGGCGGGCCTCGGCCTTCAACGCCGCGGCAATCGCGCGTCGCGGATCGTGCGGGACGCCAAGCTCCCGAGCGAGTCCGTTACCCGATCCCGCGGGAATGATGGCAAGGGGCACGTCCTGGAAGACGAGGCCGGAGGCGGCCTCGTTGATCGTGCCGTCGCCGCCCCAGGCGATGACCAGCCGGACGCCCTCGTACGCCGCCCGGTGGGCCAGATCGTGGGCGTGGCCCGCACGCTCGGTTACGAAGACGCGCGGTTCGTCGCCATGCTGACGGACCGCTTCGGTCGCAAGCCGTGCGCGCGCCTCCGCCTGCCCGCGCCGGTGACCGCCGGAAATGGGATTGATGATGACGGCGACCGCGCCCTGTGCCGCGCGGCCTGAGAAGCGGCTCGAGGACTCGACCACGCCCCTATTTGAGAGCCAGGCGGCGCGTCGAGCCGTCGGTGACGTCGGTGATTTCGACGACGTCGGCCGCGATTCGCGAGACTTTGAACCGCGGCGTGAGGACGTCGCCCTCTTTCGCGACGTACAACTGACCTTCGGCCGAGATGAACGCCGTACGCACCGGTCCGTTCGGCCCCGGGTCTTCACCCATGCCGACCAGCTTGAAGGGAGACGGCACGGGCGCCGGCGGCGGCGCTTCGACCAGCGCCGGCTTCGTCGGCGCAGCGGCGGGAGGTGCCACGTCGGGTCGTGGTGCGTGGAAGCTGAAAAGGTTTCGCGCCGGCTGACGCGGCACGGCATCGGGACGCAGACGCTCGTGCAGGCGCGCGATTTCCTTCGCGAGATCGGCGCCGCGCAGATCGACCGCCGCCGGCCGCGCGATGATCGGCTGCGGCACGTCGTGCCGCGACGTCGCCGCGCCCGCGACGAGCGCAGCGAAAGCACCCACTCCGGCACATATTGCCGCCGTCCGTGTCAGATTCATCGTTCGAATCAGCTGAGATCGTAGCACGGTGTGTTATGATTCGTCGTGCACCCTGCATCGACTGGCTCGAAAGTCGATACGGTTCCTCCGCTCGCCGTTGTCGCCGTCATCCCCGCACGATACGCATCGACCCGACTCCCCGGCAAGCCGCTTGCGGATCTCGACGGCCGTCCGATGGTCGAACACGTGTACCGCCGTGCGTCCGCGTCGCCGGCGGTGTCGCAGGTCATCGTCGCGACCGACGACCTGCGGGTCGCGACGCGCGTCAAGGAATTCGGCGGCAAGGTCCGGCTGACAAAGCCGACGCACGAAACCGGCACCGATCGCCTCGCCGAGGTCGCCGCCTCGCTCGACTGCGATGTCGTGGTCAACGTGCAGGGCGACGAACCGCTCGTCGATCCCGGCGCGATCGGCGAGCTCGTCGCCCCGTTCCGCGCCGACCCGTCGCTGCAGATGACGACGCTGTTCCGCCGCATCCACAGCCCGGGTGAACTGAGCAATCCGAACATCTGCAAGGTCGTCCTCGATCGCGGCGGTTTTGCGC